>CACYNZ010000179.1 GCA_902775835.1 uncultured Eubacteriales bacterium
GTCATCTGTTGTCCTAACAGTGCGTAAATTGTAAAGCGTAACCCCTGCATCGCACATGCGGCAGTTTTGCGCAATCGAGCTGATGAACTTCGGAACGCTGCACAGCTGATAATTCCTATTACGGTCTTCGGATGTATAGGAAGTTCTTGAAGCCAAAAACAGCTTCTCTTCTTTTATGAACAGAGTAGCTTCCACAGTCCACATTCTGCCTGCAACTTCTGAGTCTGCATGGACAACTTTAATGCAGTAAATTTTATGTCTAGTATTGAAGTAGATGTCAATGCTACGTGAAATTCCAGACCAGCTCCATATCTTTGGCTTAGGCGGGATCCAGTCATCTGGAAATTTTCTGATGATCCATGAGTGTATTATTGATTTGACATAATGGAACGTATTCATGACACTGTATCCATCATTCGGCAGGATTTCATAAATCCCCTGATACGAAGTATGGATATAGTTTTTATTAAAAGAGTTCATTTTGCTTCCCTCCCTCATATGAGCGTGTCTTCGCCCAGCCGGCTGGAAATGAAGTTTGCACCCACCAGCAGGACAATGGCGACGACGCTCTTGAACATGCCGGCTGCCGTGGCGACGCCGATGTTCAGTTTCTCTGTACCATACTGAAGCACGAAGATGTCGATGGTCCTTGACCAGTCGTCCACCAGTCCGCCGCCCAGCAGGTACTGGATCTCAAAGCCGGCTTCCAGCAGATGTCCGATATTCATGATCAGCAGAATCACGAAGGTGGACTTGATGCCCGGAAGCGTGACATGCAGGATGCGCTGGAAGCGTCCCGCACCGTCAATGGATGCGGCTTCATAGAGACAGGGGTCAATGGCCGTCATGGCGGAAATATAGATAATGGTATTCCAGCCGACTTCCTTCCAGACATTGATGACGCCCACCAGCCACCAGAAATACTTGCCTTCGCCCAGCCAGAATACGGGTTCCTTCACCAGGCCCAGAGACAGCAGCATGCCGTTGACGGCACCGTTGCTGGCGAAAATGTTCTGCGCCATGCTGACAACGATAACCATGCTCAGGAAGTGGGGCAGGTAGGTGACGGTCTGCACGGTGCGCTTATAGGCGCGCTGCTTGACTTCGTTGAGCAGCACGGCAAGAAGGATGGAGGAGACGGTGCCAAAGACCAGGTTGATCAGGCTCATGGCCAGAGTGTTCCGGATGCTCTGAAAGAAGTCCGGGCGGCTGAACAGCCAACGGAAATTGTCCAGGCCGATCCACGGCGTGATGCCTTTTGCCACATTCTTTTTGTTGGTGAAGTCGCGGAAGGCATTGATCCATCCCCACATGGGCACATAGTTGAACAGGAAAACATAGAGCAGCATGGGTACGGACATGGCCATGAGCTGCCACTGCTTTCCGAGCGTACGGAGCGTACTGTGCTTCTTTCCATGGGAGAGGCCTGCCGCATTCTTTGTCATACTCGTCATATCTTCAAGCCTCCTTTGAGAAAAACCAGGGGAGTGAGACAGCTCACTCCCCTGGCCGGGTGATCAGATCATTCACCGAGAACCTTCTGGACCTCAGCCAGCACAGCTTGCTGCATGTAATTACCGAACGCAGTGGCGGAAGGCGTGATTTCCTCGACGAAGGCATCCCACAGTCCGTCAAACTCGGCAGGATCGCACATGATCAGTTCAGGCAGGCGCTTGTCCTGGATGTTCAGGAAGTCAGTGTGCTCCACTTCCACAGGGTTGTAGTTGATCTGCCAGGCTTCGCCGTAGGGAGCCAGCTCGATGGGCGGGTTCACGAAATCGGCGAACTTGGAGAAGCCGTAGTGGGACAGGAAATCCTTGTCATAGTCGTTCATCAGACCGAGAACGATTTCAGGCTGGTTTGCGGGATCCCAGCAGTTGCCGGCATACTCGCCTTCCAGAATGTAGCCCTGCTTCTTGGGGCTGCTCTCGAAGAAGGCCAGAGCGCGGTTCTTCAGCTTCCAGGTGTTGTCGTTGCGCTGAGCATACTGCTCGTCGGTCATCAGGAGACGGCCGTTTTCCACATAGTAATCTTCGCCTTCGATGCCCCAGTTGAAGATCAGCTGCCAGCGTTCAGACATCATTTCTTCCCACATGGCCACGATGCGTTCCGGGCACTGGCAGTTCACGGAGATGCCGAAGCCGCGGCGGACATTGGGCAGGGAACCGTTCACATAGTGCTCTTCAATTTCCTTGCCGTCCACATACTCGGGATCATACACGAGACCCAGTGCGACGTAGGTGTTCTTGTCCATCTTGGCGTCCTTCAGGGCAGCGGTGGCGTTGCCGAAGTCCCAGGTCTGGTCGAACATGCCCAGGACGGTGCCGCTGGACAGGGCTGCGATGTACTGGTCATAGTTCATGACGAAGGTGTCGCGGCTGATGAGGCCCTTGTGGAATTCCTCATTCAGCTTCTTGTAATAGGGCTTTGCATAGGGCTTGTCGATGAACGTTTCGGTATGGTAATCGGGGGTGGAGACATCGATGAGCACTTCACCGTCGTTCGGACGGCCCATCAGGTGCTGCACGGGGTTGATCAGGCAGAAATGACGCCAGTCTTCGCAGAGGATGGAGAATCCGGTGTAGGGAGTGCCGTCCTCATTGGTGGGATTTTCAGCCAGGAAGCGCTCGATCAGATCGAAGTACTCATTCAGAGTGTGGATCTGGGGATAGCCGGCCCAGGCCAGAACCTGCTTCTGCACGAAGAAGGCAGGACCATTGACTTCGTTGACGATCTGGTCGCCGTCGGTCAGGCCGTAGTTGGGGATGATGTAGAGCACGTCATTGCCGTTCTCATCCTTCTCGATCAGACGGGCCTTCTGGGGCTCGATGTGTGCCCACAGCCGGGGGGTCTTTTCGGGGCTGATGTAGTCCAGCAGGTTGATCAGGGCGCCGCCGTCGATGATCAGGTCAGCGCTGTTGCCGCCGTCGAACAGGTCCGGATAGTCCTGGCCGAAGATCTTCAGGCCCAGGGTTTCATCCAGGTTGCCTGCCAGGAATTCGAATTCGAACTTCACGCCGAACTCCTCTTCGATGAGCTTGTAGATCTTGTTGTCCTCAGCAGGCTGATCACCGGGATCGCCACGGAAGACGGTCAGAGTGATGGGATCCTGTGCACCTTCACCCAGTGCCATGGGCATCAGTGAAAGGATCATTGCAACTGCCAAAATCGTAGCCAACAGTTTCTTCATGGAAACATCCTCCTTATGAAGTTTTGAGCCATCATCGGGCTCGCTGACATTATTGTAAATGATCCAAAAATCGCAGGCAATGGGAAGCCCATTCACTCATTGCCATATTAATTCTCAAATTTTGTCATGTCAAGTCACAAGGAACATCTCATAACAAACGAGAGACAAAAAATGCACTTACCCATGAAAAACACAGAAAATATCTGAAAAGGCCCAAAAGAAACCAGAACAGACAGAAATCAAACAGCGAATTTTCCATAGAATGTGGAGCAATTTAGAAAAAATATCAGAAATCAATGATGGATTGCTCAGCAATTGTTCAGTATGAATAGTGAGAAAAAACCGCATGAGATGGGCAGACTTGATTATATTTCTTCTCATTGATCTCAGGAAAAACGTATGCGAACTGCGTTATGAAAAATGGTATTCAATGATATGGTTCGAAAGGCGCGCTTTGTTCAAAGGGAACGCACGGATGGGAGAACCTGAGTAAATTGGTAAAGAAAAAACTGAAGCTGCGCGGTAGGGCAGCGTTTTGAGAGACTACACCGGGGTGCAGGCGGCCTGGTAAAGCATTGAGCATACGAGGATGAAACTGTATGCAGTGCAGAGAATTCTGATTCTGTGACAAGAGAAGCATAAATTAGTTGTGCATTCAGCGTTGAAGTTGTGGGGCATAACTCAGCAATACTCGGAAAAGTAACATTTCTATTTGGAAAACAGCTTGATGCGTTGGGTGTTTTATCTTCTGTAAGTTATTAAGTTCTGTATGGAGGGAAAATGATTTGGTAAATCTACGCCGTGACACAGAGGTGATTATTGGTAGCATGTAATAACAAATGTAAAGCTGTGTTCTTTATTATATGAAAGCAAAATCACGGGGTAAACTGTACCATATACATCGAAATTGTTTACAAATACGCATTATAAATAATCTCTTTTGGGAGTTTGCAAATATTGCAAAACGATAACAAACCATTATAATTATAAAATGCCATAGGTGTATCTGTTTGTTTTCATATGAGGAAGGTCAAGCCTGTGGATATGGGTATTTCTTTCTGCTGATGTAGTCCACACGTGCTATTTGGAAATCGTTGCGAGAAAGCGAATGATTTCTAACTGCAGGGAACAGGAAAAGTGCATCAGGACGAGAACCGAAGAGATGAGAAAAAGATGAAGAATAGAAATTTGATTCCTGGGAAAAGGGACGGTAAGCGTCACGGTAACCGTGAAGCCAATGAATACCTGCGCAAGAGAAAGCTCAGGCATACCTGGGGCTGGATTTCTGCGTTTTTCGGCGTCGTGGTTGCCATTGCGATGTTTCAGTCTCTGAAAAAACCTGCCATTACTATGGAAGTCCAGACATGCCAGATGGAGGAGCATGTGCATACGGAAGCATGCTATGGATATGATCACGAGGAAACCGTGCAGGAAACCATATCCGAACTGTATCTGGACTGTGCGTTTCAGCCGCATGTTCATACAGAGGATTGCCAGGATGGAAATGGCAGCCTGATCTGCGGATATGCGGAAGAATACATTCATGTTCATGATGATTTCTGCTATGTGGAGGACGAAAACGGGGAACGGCGGCTGGTCTGCGTGCTGAACGAGCTTCCGGAACACGAACACACAGATGAGTGCTATACCCGGGTACTTGTGTGCGGACAGGAGGAAAATCCGGGGCATATTCATACGGATGAGTGCTATACAACTGAGTTTTTTCTGGATGAGGATCCTGTGTGTGGGCTGGAAGAAACGGACTGTCATGTACACAGCGAGGACTGCTATGCGGATGTGCTCGTATGCGAACTGGACCATGAGCATACCGACGCATGTTTTATAAAAATTCTGGAGTGCGGCATGGAGGAAGGTCAGAGCCATGTCCATACCCAGGAATGCTATCCGAGTATACGGAATCTTACTTGTGAACTGGAAGAAGCCGAAGGGCATGTGCATGATGATTCCTGCTGGGCAATGCTTCTGGACTGTCCTTGGGAGCATGTACACACCGAAGAGTGTTTTGACGAAAACGGACATGTGACTTGTGGGCATGTGGAAATTCTGCGGCATCAGCATACCGAGGAATGCTTCACGCCCAGAACAATCGTGGTGAAGGCTGGTCATGTGCACTCAGATACATGCGCAAAAGTGCTGATGTGCGGGAAAGAGGAACATGTGCATTCCAGTAGCTGCTTCTCTACAGTGGAGACAGTAAATTCCGAAAAGACTGCTGCAGAGGTATACGTATCCGATCAGGAAGTTATTGAGGAAAACATTGAAAATGACACAAGTGAACTGGAACAGCTGACAGTTAACGAGATCGATGAAATCAGTGAATATGATCTGGTCCTGGAGACGGACGGCGAACAAATAGCAGATGATGGGACAGCAAATCTTCTTTTGGCAGATGCCGTTTCTGAAGCTGGCGAAGCGGCGATTATACCGGATATTCTCGATGAGGAGTATATTCTGGTAGAAGAAGATCCCGACTGGGATGCTGCGTTTGTGGAGATGCAGGCTACGGATCATCAGGAAACAGCTTCTGGCAATAAAACAGAACATGGTCTGCGGAACGGTGAATCTTCAGAATTGCCGGATGAAAATGAGCTGAAAACAAAGGCAGAGGCATCGGAGGTCTCAGATGAAACATCTTTGAAATCCGACGAAGCCACCGTTGAAACCGATGACAATACCAGCAATGAAGCAGACAATACAGACCAGAGTCTCATGGGGAGTAAACAGGCAGAAATATGGGTGGTTCCAGTTTGGGAAAACCGTCTTTTCGCTGTATTTGGACTGGATAATGAGCTGTCTGCGGACCGGATTCTTGAATCTGCAGATCGATCCGGAAATGAAATCGCTGAGCTCTGGACAGATTCCATTTCTCTGCAGGTACAGGATGATAAAGTGGTCTGCGTGTTTGCCTTCCGGACAGCGGTGATTCATATTCTGCTTGCTGACGGTACGGAGCTTCAGGTCGACTGCGCTTATGAAGAAACACCCCGTGAAGAAATCCAGAATGCATTTGCTTATGATCCTTATGAACTGGAAAATGGTGATGAAAAGGATTTAAGCGAAGAACCAGGCACACTGGCGCTGGCAGAGGAGATTGTGACTTCTGAAGAAAACGGTAATGAAGAGGAAGTAATCGAAACGCTGCTGGAAGAAGAAAACGGATTAACTGATGTTGAACAGGAAGCAGCAGATGATGATTCTGAATCTGCTATTCTGAGTTCCGATGGGGAAGCAATCGAAACAGACGAAATGCCGGAGACGGATGATGCTGCAGACATTGAAGCTCTGGCCAGTGAGAAATCGGGAACAGAGCAGGAAGGACTGGCTGCAGATACTGAAGCGGGTCTGGCAACTGCTTCTGATCTTGAAGAAAGCATGCAGGGCGAAAATTATGGAGTTGAGGAATCAAGCGAAGAAAGTCTGCAGGATGCCAGGGAATCGGCAGAAGAAGAATCGCTTCTTTCTGTTCATGAAATCAGCAGCACTGAAAATAATGATGCACATGACTCGGACATTTTAGAAAAATCTGAAAAAGCAGGGACGCTGATTGACGCCCTGCTTGCCACGGATACAGATCTTATTGAAGAAGATGTTCAGGAAGTCAACAGCAGCGAAGATAGTGTTGTGGATGAGTGGACAGTTTCGCGGGAAGACGATGAAGCGTCGAAAGCCCAGGGGGACGCACTGCTTGCAACTGGTACAGATCTTACAGTAGAAGAGACTTCGGAAGAAGACATTGTTCTGGAAGGCAATGAAACAGAACTGGTGGAAGAACCATTGGATGAAGAAGTAATGGCGGAAGCTGATCTTCTAGATGAAGCGTCGCTTACTTTTCAGGGGGAGGACTACCAAGTTGTTGTTTTTGGGGATGACGAAGCAGGAATCCCTGAAGGAAGCAGATTGGTTGTTTCAGAACTGACCGAAGCCGAAGCTGTAGAGGCGTACAAAGAAAAAATACTGGAAACCACCGGATATGGAACGGAGCAGATTTCCGTGCTTCGTCTTTTCGACTTGGAAATTCAGAATGAATATGGAGAAAAAATTGAACCGCTCAGCAAAGTTTCTGTTGTGATCAACATGAGTTCCGTGGCAAATACGGAAATGCATGTTATTCATTTTATACCTCAGGTGATCAATGAGGATACTGTCGGTCATGGTATTCAACTTATGGGAAGGCAGAAGCAACGTCAGCAACTTTATGCCAAACCCTCAGCGTTTGAATTGTCTGATGAGACAGCGCAGGTACTAGAAGCTGAAGTAACAGAGTTTGATGAACGTACCTGGGACATAACCTTTGAAACAGAAGGGTTTTCTGTGTATGCGATTGTCGGAACTGTCATCGAGAAGTATGTACTGGCCAGCGATGGACGGAATTACAGGATAACGGCCACCTACGGCCCGGAAACCGGAGTTCCGGAAGACGCACAGCTGAAGGTTTCTGAAATACTGCCGCCGGAAAGCGATGAAACCATTGCCGGAAGCGAAGAGCCGCTTGATTCCTCTC
>CACYNZ010000180.1:0-7692 GCA_902775835.1 uncultured Eubacteriales bacterium
CATGGGCGTGGACATCAAAACCTTTACCTATGACGGCGATACACCGGGCAGTGCCAGAAAAGCGGTGCGTCAGGCCGGGCATATTGTGGTCACCAATCCGGATATGCTGCATTCCGGAATTCTGCCCCACCACACCACCTGGGTCAAACTGTTTGAAAATCTGAAATACATTGTCATTGATGAAATCCATACATACCGCGGCGTTTTCGGCTCGAACCTGGCCAATGTGCTGCGCCGCCTGCTGCGTCTGTGCAGCTTTTACGGGTCCCATCCCCAGTTTATTCTCTGCTCCGCCACCATTGCCAATCCCAGGGAACTCGCCACCACGCTCACCGGCCGGGATGTGGTCATGGTGGACGACAACGGCGCGCCGCTGGGCACCCGGCATTTTGTCTTCTACAATCCGCCAGTGATCAATGAACAGCTGGGCATCCGTGCCGGCGTAATTCCCCAGGTCCGGAACATCTCCGGCATGCTGCTGAAAAACGGCATTCAGGCCATTACGTTTGCGCGTTCCCGACTGACCGTGGAAGTACTGACACGCTATCTGAAGGATATGGTCCGGGATCCCCTCGGTAACGCGGGCCGGGTCCGCGGATACCGCGGCGGGTATCTGGCTACCCAGCGCCGGGAGATTGAGCGCGGGCTGCGGGCCGGAAAGATTGACGCCGTCATTTCCACCAACGCACTGGAACTCGGGATTGATATCGGCGCACTGGACGCCTGCGTGCTGTGCGGATACCCGGGCACCATTGCCAGTGCCTGGCAGCAGGCAGGCCGAGCCGGCCGGCGCCGGTCCACGAGTATCGTTTTCTATGTGGCGAGCTCCGCCCCCATTGATCAGTATATGGTGGCGCATCCGGACTTTTTCCTGCACCAGTCGCCGGAAAACGCGCTTCTGAATCCCGACAATCTCTATATCATGCTGAGTCACTTCAAATGCGCGGCCTATGAACTTCCCTTTGAAGACGGCGATACTTTCGGAAACGCGCCATCCCCTGACAGTCTGCTGGATTACCTGACCGAATCCCATATTCTGCGCCATTTAAACGGCCGCTATCACTGGATGGCGGAGGATTTTCCTGCCAGCGAAATCAGCCTGCGGAGTGCGGCCAGCGAGAATTTTGTCATCATCGATATCACGGATCCCGCTCACAACCGCGTCATCGGGGAAATGGACCGGTATACCGTGCCCATGCTGCTGCATGAAAACGCCATCTATATGCATGAGGGCGTCCAGTATCAGGTGGAAAAGCTTGACTTTGATGCCTGCAAGGCGTTTATCCGCCACGTGGATGTCGGGTATTATACCGATGCCGACCTGAATATCTCCCTGAGTCTTCTGGATATCGAGGATCAGGAAAACTGCGGCGGTCTGGAGCTGGCCTTCGGCGAAGTCAAGGTGACAACGCTTGTCACCATGTTCAAGAAAATCCGGTTTGACACGCATGAAAACCTGGGCTTCGGCCATGTGCGCCTTCCGGAAACCGACATGCATACGGCTGCCATGTGGTGGAAGCTGCCCGAATCCCTGTGTAGTCAGTTCCCGTCCGACACCCTGAAAAACGGCCTGATGGGCGTCAGCAATCTCCTGCGCATTGTTGCACCGCTGGACCTCATGTGCGCGCCTACGGACATCGTCGTGGTCTATCAGGTCAAAAGTCCGATCACGGACGGCCCCACCCTGCTGATCTATGATTCTGCCCCGGGCGGCATCGGGCTCGCCCAGAAAGCCTATCATATGCAGAAACTGCTTCTGGAACGCTGCCTGGATGTCGTTTCGTCCTGCCGCTGCACGGACGGATGTCCCTGCTGCGTGGGACCGGTTCTGGAAGTCGGCGAGGACGGCAAGAAAACGGCTGTGCGTATCCTCACTGAACTGCTCAAATGTATGGAATCATGAAAGGAAAACCCGTATGAACCTTCTGGACAAGCTGCGGGCAATTGATCACAAGACGGAATCAGCTGCCAAGGCACCGGAAAAAACCTTCCATGACTGTTATATCCGTCAGGAAATCCGGCCGCCTGAAGAATTTCCGGACCAGGATATGATCCGCCCCGAACTCCTGAGGCTGCTCCAGTCCCAGGACATGCCCGGCACCGACCCGCCCTCGATCCTGTATCTGGACACGGAAACCACCGGTCTGGGCGGCGGCACGGGCACAGTGGCTTTTGAGATCGGCTGCGGGCACATGGAGCCTCAGGGGTTTGTTCTGAAACAGTATGTCATGCGCGATTATCCTGAGGAAATCTATGTGCTGCAGGAGCTGGAAAAGGAGCTGGACCAGTCAGACATCATCTGTACCTTCAACGGAAAGTCCTTTGATGTTCCCCTGCTGCGCTCCAGGTTCCTCATGAACCGAATGAATCCCTCCTGCCTGGATCTCCCGCATCTGGACCTTCTGCACCTTTCACGGCGCATCTGGAAGCTTCGCCTGCAGTCCTGCACGCTGTCCCGTCTCGAGGAAGAGATACTCGGCACACCGCGACTGGACGATCTCCCGGGAAGTGAAGCGCCTCAGCGGTACTTCACCTACCTCAAGACAGGGGACTTTTCCCTGCTGGACAAGGTCCTTGAGCACAATGCCCAGGACGTGGCAAGCATGTGCGTCCTGCTTGGGCTGCTCTGTGCCCGGTACGACCGTCCGATGGACGTCGAGCACGCGGAAGATCTGTATTCCATGGGCATTGCCCTGGACCGCGAACAGCATGCTGACAGAGCGCGTTCAGTATACTCCATGGTTCCGGACGGGAAGTTGCACCCCGGCGCACAGAACCGCCTCGCCCTTTCCTACCGGCGCTATGGGAACATGGATGAAGCGGTCCGTATCTGGCAGAGCATGATCCGGAACCGCGAAGGCGGTGTAGAGCCCTATATCCATCTCGCCAAGTATTATGAGCACCGTGCCGGGGATCCTGACAAAGCCCTGGAGTATACAAGGCAGGCCATGAGCCTGCTGGCAGAGCCTTCCCTTCCCTCGGACAAGTCTGTACAAGAAATCAGAAACGCGCTACAATACCGTTATGATCGCTTGAAAAGAAAGCTGATCCTGAAAGGTTCGTGATAGATTTGGGTTTGCTCGTAAACATGAAAGCGCAGAAAGCGCATACGCTTCACGGGAAAGGTGATCTGGAACAGGCACGCCGTCTGTATGAAGAGGCATACCAGGGTGGACTGGATCAGCCCCGATATCTGCTCTCATACACGGTCCTGCTCTTCCGTGCCGGTGAGTTTGAAAAGGCATGTGAAGTCCTTCGCCGTACAGAAAAGGTTCCCGGCATCAATGCGGAACAGAAGGCTCAGGTGTTTGTCTATTACGCCTCCTGCGTCTTCAAGATGGGACAGATTGACAAGGGCATCCGGCTTCTGGAAAAACAGCATCTCCGCCAGCCGAGCGGTCTTGTGTATCAAACACTCGGCATTCTTTATGTGGAAAAGTATGATGCTTCACAGAAGCCCGATTTCAAGGTGCTGGATGAGGAAGCCATGAAAGCATGGGAAACCGCACGTGCCGCCGCGCTCGAGCCTGCCGAGGACGCCAATGAGGATGACGACGAAAAGCCTTCCGTCCCGGATACGCCGCCCAGACCCTCTGAAGAAGTATGGAATGAGGGAATTGAGAAGGCAAAGGCTTTTCTCGAGGAAGCCGTCGACTATGATGACGAAGATCCCATCTGTCTGGACAACTATGCCCAGTTCCTGTACCGTGTTCTCGGGGACCGTGAGAACGCCCGGAAGTACTTCAAAAAGGCCATTGAAATCAAGCCCACTCAGATCGATACGCTGTACTTCCTGGCCCAGTATGACATCGCGGAAGGAAAGCCCGATGCCGCAAAGGAAAAGCTTGCAACGGCACGGGAAGGACGTTTTTCTCCCCTCAACTACAGTACGCCTGAAAAAGTGGATGCGCTGCTGAGCAGCATTTCATCTGGAAAAGAGGCCTGAGAAACATGAGCGAAGCAGAAAAAAATGTGCTCCCTGAAGAAAGCGCCAAGCAGGGAAAGAAGAAAGAGAAAAAGAGTCTGGGGCGCGAAATCATGGAATGGATTCTGACACTCGGAGCCGCTGCTCTGATTGCCCTGTGCATCCGCACATTCATATTCGAGCCTGTTATGGTGGACGGCCACTCCATGGATGACACGCTGGCGGACCATGAGATCATGTTCATCAATAAGATGGAGTATTCTTCAGCGTGGCTCTTCGGCAACAAGTTCACATTCTTCGGTAATCCGAAACGCTTTGATGTGGTCATCTGCCGTTATCCAGGCCGCGGCAACACGAATTTCGTCAAGCGCGTCGTCGGGCTTCCCGGAGATACGGTGGAAATTGTGGCAGGCTATCTGTATGTCAATGGGGAACGGTATGAGGAACCCTATATCAATGATGCCTACCGCTCCGGCATGGGATATTCCTTCCCCCGGTACACTGTCCCTGAGGGCGAGTATTTCGTCATGGGCGATCACCGGAATAATTCCAACGATTCCAGAGCTGTCGGTTCCCTCACCCGGGATATGATCCGCGGCCATGTTGTCCAGGTGCTCTTCCCGTTCAATCACTGGAGAAGCATTCCCAACGGTCTGGACGTACAATAAGATCTGTATACCAAAAAACACTGATGCGGCTGCCGCATCAGTGTTTTTTCATATCATTCAGTTATACTCCACGGTCTGCTGATAAGCCTTGTAGGTGGATGTGCAGAGCAGGTTGCGCCGGATTTCCTCACCGTTCTGATACCACACCTGGTACGTCTCCACTTCATAGCCTTTTCTACTTTTCACCACAATCTTTTCCGTGCCCGGCTTCAGGCTTTCATTCCTTACCCGCTTCACTCCGGAGGGGGCTTCCAGGGTGCGCACCACCTTGCTCTCAAGATCTATGGTAATGCCGTCGCCGAGGCTCATGCCGTAAAGTTCGACCGTAACCTTGTTCCTGTCATACCAGGCTACAATGTACACAGGCCATTCCGTATTGTTCCGGAACTGAAAATCCAGGCCCGGCCAGTTCACAGTGGCATCCAGGCCCTTCTCCACATAGCTGGAAGGCCACGCATGCGGAGACCGGGATACTATCTCCAGATTTGCCCTGGCCACGGCATTGAACAGCGTGGAGCTCGTCTGGCAGACACCGCCGCCGATTTCCGGCACAGTCTGGCCGCCTGAAATGGCAGTGGCCTCTTTATACCCCTTTTCGGCCGTCCTCTGACCGGTTGTCTGGTTGAAGGAAAACAATGCCCCGGGTTCCACCATCACGCCATTGATGGCATCCGCAGAAAGACTGATGTTCGTATTCCGATTCCGGTTGCTTGTTGTCTTGGTTGAGTATCCGGAAATCTTGTGGAACGCGTTCATGAGCTCCGCCTTGGTCATGGGAGCAATGAGCTCTTCCGTCTCCATGCGCACAAGACTGTAATAATCCCCGTTCTCCAGATTCTGCTTTACCCGGTTGAACAGTTCGTCACCGTCCAGGTAAACCCCGGACTGGTCTTCGGTAAAACCAAATGTCCTGCTGGCCACATCAAAGGATTCCACACTGCTGCTTACAGCCGGCTTGTTTACTTCAGCACTGATCGCATCCGTCAGCCCGCGCACTGATTCCATATCATAGCTGAGCACGGTTTCCAGGTTTACCGGTTCTGCAAGCAGTGCCGCACGCGCCTCGGACCTTTCCTGAATCGGTGTCCGGAAGCTGGTTCTGTTATCCCTGGTATTCTGTCTTCCCAGTGCGTATGCCTGCATCAGCACATCGTCCAGGTTCCGCTGAAGCGGCACCTGGCTTGAATCCAGTGTCCACGTTTTGTCATCCACCACCACATGAATGGTAAACCCGCCGCCGCCGGCTGCCTCCACCTGGTTCAGCTGAGCCCTGGCTTCCTCCATGGTCAGGCCGCCCACATCCACTCCGTCAATATAGACACCGGGATAGATGCGGTCATCATCATCGTCTTTCTGCACGGTACGGTATTCTGCCAGTTTTCCCTCATCCAGCTGAATCATGCCGCCGGATGCAAAGGCCAGATTCGGCAGGGTTTTGTACCGTACGCCCAGGACCTGCGGCGCCATGACCAGGACCAGCGTGATGATCAGAATCAGACAGACCACTGCCACCAGACCCCAGAGCACGTTTGCCACACGGCCTGTGTGATGATTTCCCTGCTCTTTCTCAGTCCTGTTATGTCTGTCAGTTGCTTCCGCCGCATCAGGCTGTTGCAGCATGCTCGAGGTCTGTTTTTTCAGTTCCTCCGTACGCCCAAGCGGCTGGCGGAAGTGCTCCCCGAAAACAGACTCAGTCTGTGTCCGTACCTGCCGTCCTTTTCTGGGATGGCGTTCATACTCATCACTCAACGGCTCAGTTCTCCTCCTGCTTCTCTTCCGCCCGATGGCACATCCGATAGGATAATACCTGAAGCGTATCACTCAGGTGCACGTTCACAACATCCACCTGTTCCGCATCATATTTCAGATCCACCGGGGCAAAATTCCATATGCCGCGTATGCCCAGCTGAATCACTTCATCCAGGGCCGCCTGTGCCGCCGGTGCCGGAATCGCGAGGACGGCTATATCCACATGCCGGTGCTTCACAAAATCCGCAAGCTCGGAAATATCCTGAACCCGCATGTTGCCCACCATGGTTCCGATCCGGCTGGGACTGTTGTCAAACATGGCAACGGTCTCAAATCCTTCATTGGCAAAGCTCGCATATCTTGCCACAGCACTGCCCATATTGCCGGCGCCGATGAGAATCATGGTGTGCGGCTCTGCAAGACCCAGAATTTTCCGTATATGATTCTTCAGTTCACTGACCTGATATCCGTATCCCTGCCGCCCTGCGCCTCCGATACTGTTGATGTCCTGACGCACCAGAGACGATGTCTGGGCCATGCGTTCACCCAGTTCCTGAGAAGAAACCTGTTCAATCCCGGATGCTTCCAGTTCGCGTAAATGACGATAATACCCCGGCAGACGCTGAATCAGAGCATCCGAAATATGATTTCCCATCCTCATACACACCTTTTCACATTCATCTAGTGGCGTTTCATGCTGCCTGGCATAGGCTTACTGCCTGTGGTTCCGCACTTTTCCCCTCAGCATATCGCCTTCCCGGGCCGGAAGATCCAGTCCGACAAGTATTTCGGTTCCTGCTACCCCGTAGGTGGTCAGATGCTCCCCTGTTGAGGCAATCTGCATGCTCCTGACTTCCGCTCTGTGTATGCCGTCAGCAGTCATCAGCTCCACCTGATCGCCCACATAAAAACGGTTTTTCAGTTCCAGACACACCGGTGAACCGCTCCCGCTGTCGCGGACGACCCTGCCCAGATACTCGCGTTCCTGATGGAAGCCTTCCGCACCGCCCGCCGGATCCGGTGACCCATACAGGAATCCTGTATCGCTTTCCCGGTGGCTTGCGCATCGCAGCTCCTGCTGAATCTCCGGAAGCGCCTGCATGAAAGCTTCCGGGGCTTTGGCGTACAAATCAAGCGCCCTTCGATAGGCTCCCGTCACCACAGCCGTATAGTATGCGGTCTTCATTCTGCCTTCAATTTTCAGACTGCTGATTCCGGCTTCGCACAGGTCCGGAATGGCACCGCTCAGGTTCAGGTCCCGGGCTGAAAAAATATACGTGCCATGCTCATCCTCTGACACCGGGAGATATTCGCCGGGGCGCTTTTCCTCTTCATGATACGGCTGCCACC
>CACYNZ010000180.1:7716-13749 GCA_902775835.1 uncultured Eubacteriales bacterium
GATTGGCGCTGCGCCCTGTAAGCATCTGTGAAAGCAGGCACCTGCCCGACCACGCCATGCATGCAGCTCCATGAACAAAGGTTTCCAGCTCCATATCTGCCGGTATATTCCGGCGCAGCGCCCGGATCCTCTCTATGTTCATTTCCCTGGCAAGAATCACTCGGCGGCATCCCAGCTCATAGTACAGACGCACGCTGCTGCTGTTTACCGTACTCGCCTGGGTTGACACGTGCAGTTCCATTCCAGGCAGTGCTCTGTGCAGTTCACAGATCGCTCCCGGATCACTGGCAATCAGCGCATCCACACCAATATCCGATGCAAGACGTGCTCCTTCAAGAAAGCCATCCATCTGATCATCAAACGGAAAAATATTCATGGTCAGATAAAAGCGCTTCCCCTGGGCATGGCAGAGCCTTACACCCTCCTCAAGCATTTCCGGCGTAAAATTGCCGGCAAACGCCCGCAGTCCATACTGCTGCATGGCACCGTAGACGGCGTCCGCTCCAAAGTGCAAAGCTGTTTTCAGCTGTTCCATTGCCCCTGCTGGACAGAGAAGTTCCGGAATCAATGCTATTTCCACCTCTACTGCAAGCCCCTTGCCTGATCATACGCATCCCACAGCGGTGCATACACGGCCACTGCCTGTTCATGTTCCTGCAAGGTCTTGGAGAAATACAGTTCCCCGCTTTCCGGATCTTTGGCACAGAAATACAGATAGTTTTCACTCACAAAGACAGGATCCGGATTCAACGCGGCTTCTATGGCTTCCCTGGACGGCGAACAGATCGGACCAAGCGGAAGCCCCGGATTGGCATAGGTATTGTACGGGCTGCTCAGATTCAGTTCTGACTCCGTAAGATGCATCCGGCGAACGCCTGTAATGTAATGGATCGTCACATCACTCTGCAGACGCATACCCGATTTCAGGCGATTCTGGAATACAGCGGACACCTTGGCAAAGTCTGCTTTCCCTGCTTCCTTTTCTATGAGACTGGCCAGTGTCAGAATCTGATCCATCGTAAAGCCTTTTTCCTCTGCCTGGTCCTGATCGTCCGCGGGAAAAACGCGTTCGGTCTGTGACAGCAGCCTGCGGATCATTTCCTCTTCAGATGCACTTGTATAGATTTCATAGGTATTGGCAGCCAGATAACCCTCCAGCACATACTTCCTGCCGGCAGCCCGTCCGCTGTCGAGAAGATCGGCAATATAATAGTAGTCCCGGAATGCTTCCCCAGTGCGGCAAAGCTCCAGGAATGTCTTTGCATCCTTGAGTACCCCGTCCTTGACAAGGCGGTCTGCGAACTCTTCCACGCTCCAGCCTGGGATCATTGTGATATTCCGGACAAGCGGATTTCCATCCCCGCGCGTAAGCTGGTCGGCAATCTCAGCAAATGTCATATCGGTACGCAGCCGGTAATCGCCTGCCTGTATTTTCTGACCAAACCCGGCAAAATCGCAGTAATACTTGAACATGGTCTTGGAACGGATCAGGCCGGAAGATTCCAGGTTTGATGCAACCCTTGTCAGACTCTGCCCGCTCTCCACCTGAAATTCAATTTCTGAAACCTCATCCGAATTCACCGGAGCCAGAAACTCGTCGTACACGCTGCGCCATATGCCGTATCCCAGGCCGATCAGCACGACCACGACAGTCAGTCCGATCAGGACAGCTCTTGCAGCCTGCCATATCCAGGAATAGACGAAAAAGCCGTATTCCCGCTCTTTATACAGACTTTTATAGGTAACATTCCGGCGCACTTCTTTTTTCAAAAGAAAGCCCTCCCGATTCAGTTTAATCCAGGAATTGACAGGTCCAGGTCCACTGCCTCGGTAATAATCTTGAAGATATCTCCAACCGCCATCTGCAGCCGCATTTCCGCCATGAGATATTCCGATACTTCCGGTTTGGAGAACAGCAGTGAATTGATGCCCGAAAAGCGCTGCATATCATCCGCATCAGCATTTCTTCCCTGCATGACCGCCATCTGTATGGTTACCTGCAGCTTTTTATACTCCTTGATCAGCGCTGCCACGGTTTCATCGCTCATAACCTCATCCTTGAGCCGATGATAGGTCTGGTATTCTTCGCTTTCCCGGATCGCCCTTGCCAGTGCATGTGCCTGATCGTACTGCATATGTTTGCCTCCTGGATACTTATATAACGTTTCAATCTTTCCGAATTCATCCTAAAAATAATATGGGAAGAGGGTAGTTCCCCCTTCCCTTTAGGATAGCAGATTTTACTCAGATGTCCAGAATAATCGGCAGAATCATCGGATTTCGCTTGATTTTTTCAAATATGAACCGATGCAGCTCATCTTTGATCGTGTTCTTCAGATCCGGCCAGTTTTCACCTGCCAGGCTGCTCTGATCCAGAATCTCACGGACAAGCGCCCTGGTGCTCTCAATAACATCCTCATTCTCACGTACGTAGATAAAGCCTCTGCTGATAATATCCGGTCCGCTCACAAGACGTTCCTCATCCCGGTTGATCGCCATGACAACGATAATGAGGCCGTCCTCCGAAAGATGTTTCCGGTCTCTGAGTACTACATTGCCGACGTCTCCGACACCAAGGCCATCCACCATGATGCCGCCTGTGGGCACCTGCTCGCCGAGAGACAATGTGTCTTCCGACATTTCGATGACCTGTCCGAGTTCAGGAATCACAATGTTTCTGCGGTCCATTCCCATGCGCTCAGCGAGTTCCGCATGCTGCCACAGCATACGGTATTCTCCGTGAATGGGAATAAAATACTTGGGCCGGACAAGCGCGTGCATCAGTTTCAGTTCTTCCTGACAGGCATGTCCGCTGACATGCACTTCTGCCATGGCTGAATAGATGACCTGGGCGCCGCAGCGATACAGCTGATTGATCACACGGGAGATAAATTTCTCATTGCCGGGAATGGGCGTGGCACTGATGATAATCAGGTCGCTCGGCCGTATCTGAAGCTTTCTGTGCTCAGCAAATGCCATGCGTGTCAGGCCTGCCATCGGCTCTCCCTGGCTGCCTGTGGTCATAACCAGAATCTCTGAGTCCAGATACTGATCAATGCTGTCCACATCAATCAGGTAACCATCCGGGATATGCAGTTCACCGATATCCATGGCCACCCGGCTGACATTCACCATGCTGCGTCCGATAAAGCACACGCGTCTTCCATATCGCAGTGCCACATCGATAACCATCTGCATTCTGTGAATATTGCTGGCGAACATAGCGACAATCACGCGCCCTTTGGCATCCTGCATGACATTGTCAAAGGTCTCGGCGATCTTCATCTCGCTCATGGTAAAACCTGGGCGCTCCACGTTCGTTGATTCACACAGCATGGCCAGCACACCCTGCTCACCGTAAGCGGCCAGCGTATGAATATCGATGACTTCCCCGTCAATGGGGGTGTAGTCCACCTTGAAGTCGCCTGAACAGATGACTGTTCCCACGGGACATGTAACGGCCAGAGCACATGCTCCTGCAATCGAGTGGCTCACGTGAATGAACTGAACCGTAAATTTCCCAAGCTGCACAACACCGCGCGGTTCCACAACCTGCATATCCACGTTTCCGAGGCGATGTTCCTTCAGTTTCAGGTCTACCAGTGCCAGTGTGAGCCTGGTTCCAAAAAGCGGTGCCGGAACCTGCCGCAGCACATAGGGAATTGCTCCGATATGGTCCTCATGTCCATGGGTCAGAAGATAACCACGGACGTTCCTTTTCTTTGCAACAAGGTAACTTACATCCGGAATGACCAGGTCAACACCCAGCATGTCTTCTTTAGGGAAAATGCTGCCGCAGTCTACTACAATGATGTCGTCCTCGTATTCCAGCACATACATGTTCTTGCCGATTTCATCCACTCCGCCGAGTGAAATGATTCTCAGCTTACTGGTATTATTCGGAGTCTGTTGCTTCACGGAAAGCCTCCTTTCTCCTCGTTTGGTTATCATCATGGACCACTTACAGTCCTGCATCTTTCGAAGTTAAGTAATGATCATGTTTAAGAAATACGTAAACGCGATCAAAAAATAAGCAAACTTACAGATACTTTAATAAATTATAGCATGGTCAAATGCTCAAATGCAACTCATGAAAAAAATGTTTTTTTGCCACATGCACAGTTCTTGTACATATTGTCTACATTCAATGTGAAAAATCTTAAAAAAATACCGTCACGCTCAGACGGGGCACCCCCGCAGCACATCGGCCAGCTGCTTATTGCTGCTGCCTTCCGGCCCTGACAAGGTTCACAGTGGAAAATCGCACGGGACCCAGTCTTCATCGCGTAAACGGCTATAGAAGTATACGACTTTCTTTGACAAAAAGCAATATGTGAAATAGTTCTTCGGAAAGAATCCCTGGAAATTCGTATTTCCTGCAATAAAGCCGAACCTATCACCAAAATAGGCACAGTGCAGCGCACTGTGCCTATATGATGCTCCATCTTACTTCGCCGAAACAGCGTTCTTAAGGGCTTCCACAGCATCAACCCGCTCCCAGGGAAGATCCACATCGCTGCGTCCGAAATGACCATACGCAGCTGTCTGCCGGTAAATAGGCCTGCGGAGATCAAAACGCCGGATGATGGCATTGGGACGTAAATCAAATACTGATTTCACGGCTTCTGTCAGAACGTCATCTGCACAGCAACCGGTGCCCTTGGTATCCACATAAAGACTTACAGGCTTTGCCACACCGATGGCGTAAGCGATCTGCACCTCAGCCCTCTTTGCCAGACCCGCAGCAACAATATTTTTCGCAATATGTCTTGCTGCATAAGCTGCACTGCGGTCAACCTTCGTGGGATCTTTCCCGGAAAATGCGCCGCCGCCATGCGGGGCATATCCGCCGTATGTATCAACAATAATCTTCCGTCCCGTAAGCCCGGTATCTCCTGCCGGCCCACCGATGACAAATCTGCCTGTGGGATTGATCAGATATCTGGTGTCTTTGAGAAGCTCCTCCGGAATCACCTTCAGAACCACCTCATTGATCATATCCTTTTCGATGGTCTTCTGATCCACATCCGGATTGTGCTGTGTCGAAATCACGATGGTATCCACCGCAACCGGTATTCCACCCTCATATCTTACAGTTACCTGGCTTTTCCCGTCAGGACGCAGATATGGAAGCGTACCATCCTTTCTGACTTTTGCAAGCTGTCTGGTAAGACGATGCGCCAGTGCAATTGGCATGGGCATATACTCCGGGGTCTCATCGCAGGCATAACCGAACATCATGCCCTGGTCTCCCGCGCCTGTCTCTTCATCCCCGTTGCCTCTGGACTCCAGTGCATCGTCAACACCCATGGCAATATCGGGACTCTGCTCATGAACAGCTGTCATAACGGCACAGGAATTTCCATCAAAGCACATATCAGAGGAGTTGTATCCGATATCCAGGGTGACCTTCCGGGCAATTGCGGCAATATCCACATGGGCCTTTGTCGTAATCTCGCCCATAATGGTGATGATGCCTGTCGTAGCAAATGTCTCGCATGCTACTCTGGACTGGGGATCCTGTTCAAGCATGGCATCGAGAACAGCATCACTGATCTGATCGCAAAGCTTATCCGGATGTCCTTCAGTTACCGATTCCGAGGTAAAAAGTCTGATCATGTTTCTTTCCTTTCTTTGGGTCCAGCTTCTGGAAGAAAAAATCTGCCGGGCAGTATTTTGCCAGGCAGATTACAATCCTTTTGATTGTCCTTATCTGTCAGCGTCATACCGAACTTACGCTGCGGGATTTGGCACCAGCCGCTGAAGCTTATTCAGCCGGTTGCCGTGACTTCACAGGGCCCATCCCTCCATCACTCGTGATAAGGTATTCTTTTGTCACAGAAGATTCTATCATTGATACAATATATGTCAATAGCGAATGGGGAATATATCAACGGCCTAAAGCACAAAAAAAGAAGCCGTTCAGGCTTCTTATATGTGGAATCCGGCAGCGACCTATCCTCCCGGGCCGTCTCCAGCCAAGTACTTTCGGCACTGAAGGGCTTAACTTCTGTGTTCGGGATGGGAACAGGT
>CACYNZ010000181.1 GCA_902775835.1 uncultured Eubacteriales bacterium
TTCCGTTTCAAGCAAACATCCGTAACCAATCCCAAGCCTGTCTCAGGATCAATCCTAGGCATATTTCCCGCATCAGGATCTCCATTCGGATTACCGTTTTCAACATCAAAAAGCACTACAAAATCATTTCGATTACGAATAGGTTCACGCATTTTTATTCTCCTCCTTCTTTACATAGCGGGCCTGACTTTGATGGTAGTAAACTGATTAATATTTTTATTCTCTTTATTCTCTTTATTCTTATCTGCACTGGGAATCTCTGGGAAATCACTGGGAATTCCCTGTGAATGTTCACGCAATTGATAGACTTTGTTTTCCAATCTCAGATTTTGATACTCTTTCTCGAATCTTGTCTTTGTCACGTTCTTGCTATCTTTGTTGATTTCATAATTGTGTACATACCAGTGACGAACAACTGTGCATGAATCGAATTTGATCAAAAACCCAAGATCATAGAGGGCTTGTAAATCTGACTCTGGAAGTCCCAATAATTTCCTGGTCGAATTAACCGCTGTTGTAAAACCCTGATCGTCTGCGGTTACCATGATCCGAATATATAAGTATTGCTGTTCCAGGGATAACTCGTTGAATTCATCGCTAGCAAGGAAACCAGTGGAAACCATTCGTTTAGCTGCCATGTATCAGCGTCACCTTCTTGTCATTTTCATCTCCCAGTTCAAAACCCTGGAATAGAACCCGTTGCAGCAGCTCCACATTCCATCTGAGAGTCCTTCTTTCCTCTCCGCTCCCGATCACAATCGCAGGATACCTTCCCTGCCGGAAACCTCTGCGCAGTTCATACTGAGACAGCCCTGTCTGTTCAGCAGCTTTCTTTGTATTTACCAGCATGCATTCAGCTCCTCTCCTGTTCCCTGGTATTCACAATCTCATCAATGGCCTTCCTGACCTTTTCCAGGCGATCTCCTTCCAGTTCATGCCGGAACCAACGGGTCATACTCGCTTCACCCATACCCATCTGCTCAGCAATCTGCCAGAACTTGATACCATTCTTTTTCATGACTTCCCGGATAGCTATGTTGGTCATTACATCAGCTCCTTATTACATTTATTTCGTGACCCCCTTGAGCGATCACGATCATGATGATAGAATACCTGTGAAATGTTTGCAATATATCAAACATTAACACAAACATTGAAGGGGGGGATATATATGGAAATCACAAAAATGCTGTACTGTTTCACACACTCTAACCCTGGACTCAAGATTCGCTATAAAGCAACCAAGGAAGAGCTAATCAGCATTGCGGACTCTATTCGTGACCATAAACCATACTCAGAGCAATGGGATGCTGATGGTTTGATAACCACTTTCTTTCTAAACGAGAAAGACCTTCAGTCTACTCTCCTGGAATATGAGAAAGACCCGGAAGCCCATGCAGAAAACCGTGACTTGTGGATTGTCTACCTGTGTTGCTGTGTTATTCTATGGCCTGAATTATCCGAGGAATGGCCTTTCAAGGATACAGAAAAAGACATGGAGTATATGTGGCGAAAGTCTATGGCTGCTCTGTATCATGTTCCAGAAGAGACGGTACAGAAGACAATGCAGGAGATATTTCCTACACCTGATAAACCGCACTACACTCTGTCAAAGAAGGATAAAGCACTGACCGTTATTGGATATGCAACTAGTACCCTTTCTGCTGAAGCCAGGTTTCTAGTGGAAAAAACATCTATATCAGAAGTAGTTACTTGCAAAAACAAGCATGATGCATTGATGTACAAGCTGATCCAATGCGTTGAATACCCTGAAGAAACCAAAGGTCAAGTTACTATCAAAAGATGTAAATGTGATGGCTGCAATGCACTTTTTATCGTTAAGAGAACAGGTGGTAATCGTCAGTATTGTGAGAAACACAGTGGAGCTAGTCAGGCAGTGAATCGATCTCGCAGAAAGGCTAGAGAGAAGGATGATAAATGCAGCTTGAGAACAGAGGAAACGGGACCTGGAGACTTACCATTCAAGAAGGATTGAACCCAGACGGAAGTCAGGTACGCTTTAGGAAAACAATCAAAGTGGATCCCAAAAAGTCATTGTCTGTGCAGCGTAAAGAAGCAGAAAAACAAGCTGCTCTGATAACTGCTGATTACGAAAGAAAACTCCTCACCAATTCCAAGAAGCTCACATTCAAGGATCTGGCTGAGGAGTATGTGCAGAACTATGTGGACAGGAAAAAGCTTGCTCCTGCAACAAAGCAGGATTATCTGTTCTTGATTAATGGAAGGCTTGTTCCATACTTTGGGAAAAAGTATGTTCAAGATCTGACTGCCCGAGATATCAACAAATTCTATTCACAGCTTGATTCAGAATCTGCACTCTCTGCAAGGAGCAAAAGCGGAAAGCTTTCCGGAACCACAAAGCATAGATATCATACCATGCTGCATGCGATGCTGTCATTTGCCGTGAAAACCGGAATCATCTCAGTGAATCCAGCCGATCAGGTTGAACCGCCCAAAAAAGACACGAAAGAAACTCAGTGGTATGAACCGGATCAGGTAGGCCAGCTCCTGGCGATACTTGACCAGCTCCCTGACATTCAATGGAAAACCTATTTCTATATTGCGATCTATACCGGAATGCGGCCCGGGGAAATGATTGGATTGAACTGGTCAGATATTGAGGGAGATGTTATTCACATCACTGCAGCAGCAACTTATATCGTTGGCAAAGGAACAGTCCGGAAAGATTCACCCAAAACAAAATCCAGCATCAGGAATGTAAAGCTGACTCCTTCCCTTTGTGATCTGCTCAAACAGCACAAGGTTGATCAAGCCAGAAAGAAACTCCAGTTTGGTGAAGACTGGCCTGAACCGGAAGCTGTGTTCACCACCAGGGAAGGATACCGCATGCAGATTTCCTCGCCTACACAGAAGTTTCAGAAGATTCTGAAGGCAAACAATCTTCCGACCATTACTCTGTATGGACTCAGGCACACAAATGCCACAATCCTGATTGCGAATGGAGTCTCTGTCCGAGATGTGGCTGCTCATTTGGGACACTCCCAGACCAGCACCACCATGAACATTTATGCCCATGCCCTTCAGGACTCGGAAGAGAAAGCAGTATCCGCTTTTGACCAGGCAATGAAGGAAGTACGGAGAAAGGCTTGATTCATCTGGTTTTTGGATCAACTCCCCCCAAAACTCCCCCCAAGGTTCCAAAATACGGATCTTAACAGTGAAAAAGAAAAACCCGAGAGTCCTTATATCACTAAGGTTCTCGGGATGTGTGTGCCTGGCAGGATTCGAACCTGTGGCCTTCAGAGTCGGAGTCTGACACTCTATCCAGCTGAGCTACAGGCACATGCGACCATAACAGTATAGCATTCCAAACCGAAACTGTCAAACCGTCATGACGCACTTCAAAAACTTCACTCTTCAATCTGCCCGTTCATTTTCTGCAGAACATAGCGTGCTGCACCGAGCATTCCTGCCCGGTTACCCAGCTCCGCAATACAAACCCTGGCCTTTTTGCTGGCGAGCACAGAATACTTTTCGTACGCCCGGGTGACAGGATCAAGGAGCATGCTGCCGGCCGCTGTCACGCCGCCGCCCAGCACATACAGATCCGGATCCAGCAGGAGTCCTGCCCTTGCAAGAGCCATGCCCAGGAAAGTGCAGCAGCGCTCAATGGTTTCGCGGCTCAGTTCGTCACCGTTGGCGGCCGCTTCAAACACGTCTCTGCTGCTCAGTTTATCCTTGCCACACAGGACGGATTTCTGTCCGGCCTGCATGCGTCTTCTGGCTTCCCGCACAAAGCCGCCCGCGGAAGCAATCTGATCCAGACAGCCTGTCTGACCGCAGTTGCATTTTTCCGTTTCCTCCGGGTTCACCTGTATATGGCCGATCTCACCGGCAAGTCCGTTTCGGCCTACAATGACCTTCCCGTGGATGATAACCGACCCGCCGACACCGGTGCCGAGGGTAATCATCATCATGGAGTCCGCGCCACGCCCGGCACCCTGCCAGGCTTCTCCCAGCGCTGCCATATTGGCATCATTCCCCGCTCGCACCGGCAGATCCCAGAGTGCCCTGAAAGACTTCTCCGGCTCAAATGCACGCCATCCGAGATCCACGCAGGCATTGACCCATCCATCACGGTTCACCGGTCCGGGGATGCCAAGACCAGCACAGTCAATACTCCCGCCAGTCCGCGCTTCCCATGCCTTCAGTTCGCGGACTGCCGCCTCCAGAATATGATTCCCTCCGTCGCTCCGGTCTGTCGGTATTTTCCAGTGCTCCATCAGCATGCCGTCTTCCCGGACGATTCCCAGCTTGGTATCCGTTCCCCCGATATCCACTCCAGCAGCCAGTCTCATATTCCGCCTCCACAAAAAGGCCGGGCAGATGCCCGGCCTATATTTGAAACCCCATCACTGAAACAGAAGACAGCCGCTTTCCCGGAATGCCCGGGCCATCTTCTGGAGCTCGTCCTCCGTTGTCCGGAACTGCTTTGCCAGGCAGTGATAACACAGTACATACGGACAGGCACGGTTGATGAGCTTTTTGGTCAGGCCGGATTCATCCCGGCCTGTTTCACGCTGACAGTCCCGGCACTTCATGCCCTGACCAGCTCCACATGGAACACCGCGCAGTCATGAGCGGGTACCCGCACGCGCAGATGCTCACGGTGGATGCCGCCGTCTTTTCCTTCGAATACATCTGTAAACTTCATGGCAAGGCCGGCGTTGACGTCAAAGCCGGTATCATTGAACAGCGCCCACATATCCCGGTCTTCCTCGGAAAGGTTGAACAGGCCCAGCGCATAGGTGCCGTCATCCAGGAACTTGAAGGCAACGATCTTGTCCTGTTCGTCCTCACCCTGCAGGAAGATAGGCGGACGCGCTTCCGAATCCTGATCAATCCGGATCAGTTCCTTATTCTTGATCAGCTTCATGGTCGTCTCGTTCATGTTCCGGATATCACAGCCCAGCATCAGCGGGCAGGAGAACATGCACCACAGGGCAAACTGGGAGCGGTAGTCCGCATCATTGCAGCCCAGGGATCCCACCAGACCCTTTCCATACATGCCCACGGTCAGCATATCCATGTCATTGAAGCAGCCCGGCGCGCTCTGACTGAGCTTCGGCATCTGGGACCTGGCAATGTTCCGGTAGGATTCCGCATTGTCGAAGATATCCCCCGTGGACCGGTACAGGTGTGCACCCGTGGACCGGATCCAGCTCCATACATCCTCATGACCCCAGTTGCAGGCAGAGAAGACAATATCCCGCCCCGTGGCACGCAACGCCATGCTCATGCGGCTGTACAGCACCTTGCCCTTGGCACTGCCGGGATGGAAACAGTTGTCATACTTCAGATAATCCACGCCGAAATCGGCAAAGGTCTGGGCATCCAGGAACTCATGATCAAAGGACGCCGGATAGTCCGCGCAGGTGCGCACGCCGTTGCTGGAATACATGCCGAACTTGAGACCCTTGGAATGCACATAGTCCGCCACTGGCTTCATGCCGTTGGGGAATTTCTCGTGATGCGGCACGATCCGGTGCGTCACAGGATCCCGCTCATACTCGCTCCAGCAGTCATCAATGACCAGATACTCATAGCCCGCGTCCTTCAGGCCCAGGTCCACCATGGCATCGGCGGCCTCACGGATCAGTTTCTCGTCAATATGGTCCCCGAAGGTATTCCAGGTGTTGAATCCCATAGGTGGTCTTGCTACATTCATGACGATCGCTCCTCTTCTCAGATTCTGTGGTTCTCCGTGTCTGTCACGATAACTTCCTTTACATCCACATGCCCGCCCCACTGTCCGCGGGTGCCGGCACAATAGATTCCTGGGCGTGCACCTACCCATCCGCCCTTGGTCAGGGGCAGCGGCTCACCGATGGCTTTCCAGAAGCCGTTCACCCACGCGGCGTAGGCGGCCATGCCGTCCCTTACCTGCATCTTCAGGCGGATTTCGTTACCATAAAAATCTTCCGGCACCTGCACTTCTTCCAGGCACGTTTCCTCAATCCGGTCCGGCGTGAACCGGTCGATTTCCTCCACTTTTCCCTGGATCAGGCGCAGCTTTTCTCCGTCCAGCTGCAGATGCGTCCAGCCGTATCCCATCATGCACAGGCCCGCAGCATCGCCCGGACGTCCATGCCAGGCAAGTGCCACTTCCATGTCAAAGCATTCCTGCTGCATAAGTTGGGACAGGAACTGTCCTGCCTCAAAAGGCGTTTTCGCCGGCGCAGCAAACAGCCGGATACCGGGCTTCAGGCAGGCCAGCCACTGCTGTCTCGGGTTCGCCTGGAACTGCCACTGGATCCCGGGGCCATCCGCAAAATCATCGCTCATCCGGAGACATCCGGGCACGCTGCCTGTAAGGCCGGTGTCCCCTTCCATCACCGGTTCTCCGGCGCAGCCCATCTCCGGCCAGCCGTCCTTCCAGACCACGGGCTGCAGATGCGCAATCCGGCCGTATACCCCTCTGTCCTGAAAATGAATGAACCAGTCGTGTCCCTGGCCGTCGTCCACCCATCCGCCCTGGTGCGGGCCGTTGACTTCCGTACTGCCCTGACTCAGCGTCACGCGCCGCTCATAGGGACCATAGGGCGACCGGCTGCGCAGCACCAGCTGATATCCGGTTTCCACGCCGCCCGCCGGGCACATGATGTAATACCATCCGTCCCGCTTGTAGAATTTCGGGCCCTCCACGGTCAAATCTCCGTGATCCTGACCGTCATAGACCAGACGTCCCTTGTCCAGCACCTGCAGCCCGTCCGCGCTCATCCTGTGCACGAACAGCATATTGTTCAGGCCGCAGCGACTGTTGGCCAGACCATGCACAAGGTACATGTCGCCATTGTCATCCAGCAGAGGGCACGGGTCAATCCAGCCGCACACATCCTTGACAAAATGCGGCGTCCAGGGCCCTTCCGGCTTTTCCGCCGTAAACGCCATCAGTCCCTCATCCGGGAGACATACATAGACATAGAACAGGCCGTGCATGTACCGGATGCTGGGCGCCCACGTCCCGCACTTGTGTGCCGGACGGTCATAGCGCTCAAAGGGCAGAAACGGGGCCGCCCATCCGACCTGCTCCCAGTTCACCAGGTCACGGGAATGCAGAACCGGAATGCCCGGAAGATAGGTGAAAGATGACGAAATCAGATAGAAGTCACTGCCCACCCGGACCACGTCCGGGTCGGAATAATCGCCTCTCAGAATCGGGTTTTGAAAATGCATTGCAATCGCCTCCCTGTACCCATGAGTCTATCATGAAACCCGACCGGTCACAACACGGAAAACACGCTTTGCTGTCATTCTTTAACTTGTTGATACGAAAGTGTGAACGTTTTGCGTCAGACTTTGGTCTGCCATTCGATTCCATGTGTGGAAAACTGTGGATAACCTGTGAATTCTGTGTATAACCCAAAATACTTTTCCACAGTTTTCTGTGGATTTTTCCATATCCCGGGAAGTTTTTCACAGGCTGGGGATAAGTGACGCTATCTCCGAATCCTTGTATATGGCCAATTCCCAGTTCAAGACTTTGGTCTGTGGACTGTTTCCCCGAATTCCACAGGGAATGCACAGCCCTTTTCCACCGGTTTTTGTGGAAAAATCTCGGAGTTCGGAATTCCCCTCCGGAT
>CACYNZ010000182.1 GCA_902775835.1 uncultured Eubacteriales bacterium
TGGGGATTCCGCTGCATCGATACTGTTCTTCTCACCCATTATCACGCTGACCACTGTTCCGGGCTTCCCGGATTCCTGCTCGCACAGGCCAAGGCCGGACGAGAGGAACCGCTGGACATCTATGGTCCTGTCGGCCTCAGTCATGTCATTGCCGGTCTGCGTGTCATCGCCCCTCAGCTGCCCTATGAACTATCCCTGCATGAACTCCGGAAAAACCCCTGTGAATTCTTGGCAGACGGACTTCAGATCACGGCTTTTCCTCTGAATCACGGTATTCCCTGCATGGGGTATGACTTCCGTCTGAACCGGCTCCCCCGCTTTCTTCCGGAAAAAGCCTCCGCCCTTCACATTCCTGTTCAGGCGTGGAAACTTCTGCAGCACGGCGAAACCGTGGAGATCAATGGAACCACGTTTTCTCCGGACCAGGTCATGGGCGGGCCCCGGACAGGCATTCATTTCCTGTTTGCCACCGATACACGGCCGGTACCCGAGATATCCGAGTACGGCGCGCAGTCCGATCTGATGATTCTGGAAGGCATGTATGGAGAGGATGAAAAGACAGACCTTGCCCTGAAAAACCGTCACATGCTCTTTTCCGAGGCTGCCCATGCTGCTCTTGCCGGCAGTACCCGTCGGCTGCTGCTCACGCACTTTTCCACTTCCATGGAAGATCCTTCCCTGTTTCTGCCATATGCCAGCAGCATTTTCCCGGGGACAGAATGTGCCGAAGATCTCATGGTCACGCACCTGGATTATCCGGAATAAAAAGACTGCAGAGCGAACTGATCCGGTTCGGCATCTGCAGTCTTTTTTCAGTATATCAGATTCAGTATCACCAGTTCTGTCGGATTGTGGAATCTGGGAACACCGGCCGAATTGGTCATGCCCCTTGACACAAAAAGCCGGCCATCCTCGTAAAATCCATTGGTCAGCTTCGGGAAAAGGCCCTGGCCCGGCGCATACAATCCCCTGCCGAACAGCTGTACCTGCCCGCCGTGGGCATGCCCGGATACGGTCAGCTCAATTCCGTGTCCCTTTACATACTCCGAATAATACTCGGGATGATGGCACATGAGCAGATGAAAGCCTTTCTCGGCCGCCATGTTTCCAAGAAATGACGCATCCACAGGCTTATGCAGTTCATGGGAGGACAGTCCGCCGAGAATCACGCCATGAAAGTGAACATACCGGTTGTCCAGCAGCTCCACGCCGTTCTTTCCCACAAGAGGCCAGACGGCCTCCATCTCGGAAAATTTCCGTTCATGGTTTCCAATGGAATAAAACGTCGGCGCCAGCAAAGGCGCTTCCTCCAGGAACCGTTTTGCCTGGGCATACCCGTGTCTGTGACGGTTTACCAGGTCGCCCGCAATCAGTATGGCATCCACCTGCTTCAGTTCAGGCAGGACATCTTCGAACGGTCCGTTGTGCAGATCCGGCACCAGCGCAAAAGTCAGCTGGTGTCCCGTACTGCCGCCGCGGACCTCGATGCGATTCACCTGTCTCATGCTCTGCCTTTCCTTCCATGTCCGGCCAAAGCCATAAAAGCACCGCCTGCCACAAGGCATGGAACAATCCACCGCAGGAGATAGAGAAGCACTTCCACAAGAAACCTCCCTGCCCACCTGCTCGCATATGCATTCGCGATCATCACGGCCCCGGGTATATTCAAAAGATATGCAAAGACCCAGATCAGCAGCAGAACCACGGCAGAAGCCGCAAGCGCAGCGCCCACATATCCCAGTGCGTAATACTCGTTTTTCATCATAAGCAAAACGATGGCAAGCAGGATCACGCCCATGCACACATAAATCAGATAGAACTTCTGCAGCCACTGCACAATGCGCTCAAGATCCAGCTTCTTCTCCGCTTCCATCCTGGCGGCCAGAAGCAGCTGGCCGCGTATCGGGAAAATCATGCTCTGTCCGCGGCGGATCAGCACATTTTCCACATCATTGCGGGCTGTGGAACGCTGCAGGTTTTCCGGCACCGTGCTGAGAAAGCCCGCGTCATCCCGGACTGTATCCTCGATACCCGCAAAATAGACCACGGGAACATCCGTATCCGGCTCCTCGGCAAACAGCGCATGCAGCCATTCCACGACCCGTCCGGACGATTCCCTCAGGCTGTCCCGCGTAAGAAGACCGCAGACACTGTCCGCACTAAACCCGTACCGGCCCGCCAGTTCCCCCGCAAGAGCATGGAGTTCCTGCAGCTGCGCATCTTCAAACGCCGCGTATGTCCGGCTGTAAATGCTGTTTCCAAAAGCCAGTTCCTGACCAAGGGACCATCCTGCGCTCACCAGGATCAGGCAGACAAGCACAAATCCGAGAAAGCCGGCAGTCAGTCTGCAGGCAAAAGCAGGTTTCTTCATCTTGTCACCGCCACCTTAATCGCCACATCTGCCAGTCTTCCGATGGTATCCGCATAACGCACATACACATACACAAGGCCTGCCAGGAACGGCAGAACATACAGACCTGCTGTCAATAACCAGCGCTTTCTTCCTGATTTCATGATGATCTCCCTTAGTGCTCAGACTTTCTTGTCCTGGGTGCTCTGGACCGCCTCTGCTGCTGCGGCTGCTTCATGGGCTTTTCGCCGCGCAGTTCCAGCAGCTGATCCCTGAGTTTGGCAGCCTGCTCAAAATCCAGTTCCTTGGCAGCGGCAAGCATCTGGTCTTCGATTTCCTTCATGAGCGCTGCCTTTTCCTCTTCACTGATATCCGGCTTCAGGTCCGCTTCCACCTGTCTGGTGATTTCCAGCACATCCTGGATTCTCGACCTTACCGTTTCCGGCGTGATCCCGTTGGCATCGTTGTAGGCCTGCTGAAGCGCGCGCCGGCGGTTCGTTTCGTTGATTGCCTTTTCCATGCTGCCAGTCAGCACATCACCATAGAGAATGACACGGCCATCCACATTTCTCGCCGCACGTCCAATGGTCTGGATCAGTGATGTCTCTGAACGCAGAAATCCTTCCTTGTCCGCATCAAGCACCGCCACCAGCTGGACTTCAGGAAGGTCCAGACCTTCTCTCAGCAGGTTGATGCCCACCAGGACATCATATTCACCCATCCGCAGGTCGCGGATCAGCTGCATCCGTTCGATGGTCTGGATATCGCTGTGAAGATACCGCACCCGGATTTCAAGCTGCTGAAGGTACTCCGTCAGGCTCTCCGCCATCCGCTTTGTCAGCGTGGTCACAAGAATGCGTCCCTGTTTTGCAGTGACCTGCCGGATTTCCGCAACCAGGTCGTCCACCTGGCCTGTTGCTTTTCTCAGAATGACCCTGGGATCCAGAAGACCTGTAGGCCGTATGATCTGCTCCACAATCCGCTGGGTGCGTCCGAGCTCATAGGGGCCGGGCGTGGCGCTGACATAGATCACCTGGTTCAGGCGCTGCTCAAACTCCTCAAACAGAAGCGGACGGTTATCATAGGCAGACGGCAGTCGGAATCCATAGTTTACGAGCATGTCCTTTCTCGCACGGTCACCATTGTACATTGCCCGGACCTGGGGAATGGTCACATGGCTCTCATCGATGAAGCACAGAAAATCCTTGGGGAAATAGTCAAGCAGTGAGTACGGTGCATCCCCGGGCTTCCGTCCATCGAAATACCGGCTGTAGTTTTCAATGCCGGAACAGTAGCCGATCTCCCGGATCATTTCCAGATCATAATGGGTTCTCTGCGCAATACGCTCCGCTTCCAGAGGCTTGCCGGAATCATTGAAATACCGGATGCGCTCATCCAGGTCTTTTTCGATTACGGCCAGCTGTTCCTCCAGATGCGTCTTGTCAGTTGTATAGTGCGTGGCCGGATATATGCTTGCATGACTCAGGGTCGACAGCACATGTCCGCTGACAGAATCCACCTCGCTGATCTTGTCGATTTCATCACCGAAGAACTCAATACGCAGCGCATGATGATACTCGCCGGCCGGAATGATTTCCAGCACGTCACCCTTCACGCGGAAGGTTCCCCGTTCAAACTCCACGTCATTGCGTTCATACTGTATGTCGATCAGCATACGGATCAGGTGATCGCGGTCCATGCTCATGCCCGGCCGGAGGGAAATCATCTGTCCCTCATATTCGCTGGGATCGCCCTGGCGCTGTGCCTCAGCCGGTCGATCTCGTCATTGATGCTGGCATCTTTTTCAATATAGGTATCGGAACTTGCGATATACGCTTCCGGCTGATAATAATCATAATAGGAAACGAAATACTCCACACGGCTGTCCGGGAAAAAGGCTTTCAGTTCCGAGCACAGCTGGGCAGCCAAGGTCTTGTTGTGTGCAATCACCAGTGTGGGCTTCTGAACTTTTTCAATGACAGAGGCCATGGTGAAGGTTTTTCCGGAACCTGTCACGCCAAGGAGGACCTGACTCGTCAGTCCCTTCTCAACACCATCCGCCAGATTTGCAATTGCCTGAGGCTGATCACCGCGGGCTTCATAAGGTGCCTTCAGTACAAAACGGTCCATTCCATGTCCTCCCTTCCCCGGATTCATGCGGCAATGGCGATCATACCACAAGTCTGTGGAAAATGGAATTCTCACACCCCGCGCCGCGGTTGACAGACTTCATCCGGCGGCCTAAAATTTTTCAATCATATAAAGGATTCAAGGCAGAGGGAGGAAACACGTATGGCAGATACGGACCATGCCCGTTTCATGCGGCTTGCACTGGAACTGGCTGAAGAGGCCGGCAGACAGGGAGACGTACCCGTGGGGGCTGTTCTTGTCCGCGACGGTCAGGTGATTGCCTCGGCCTGCAACCGCCGGGAACGGGATCACGATCCGCTCGGGCACGCGGAAATGCTTATCCTCCGTGAAATCTCAACCACGCTTGACCGCTGGAACCTGCAGGGGTGTACCCTGTATGTCACGCTTGAGCCCTGTCCCATGTGCGCTTCGGCACTCGTCATGTCCCGCCTCCCCTTCTGCGTATTCGGAACCCGTGACCCTCAGAAAGGCTGTTTTGGCAGCGTATATGATTTCGCGCATGATCCCCTCTTCCAGTCCGTGACCGAGTGGGACAGCGGAACCATGGAAAAAGCCTGCCGCGAACAGCTGCAGGCCTTTTTCCGCAGACGCCGGTCCTCCAGAAAGAATACGGCGGAACCGGTCAGAACAGACGCTCCAGACGCCTGAAGTCCGTTATTTTCTTGCCTCTGGCGATATGAAGAATCTTGGACTCAGAGCGTGCGACTTCCACAGTCTGCATGTCCTTCATATCCAGCACATCAGAATCCACGCCCAGAACGGCTCCGGAAAAATCCTCGGAGGAAAACCGGACAGCTGTTGTATCCGACATGACAAACGGCACGCCGAGCGAACGGAACCGGCTATGATGAATGCCGGCAATTTCCGCCATTTCGAACGCACCCAGCCCTTTCTGCAATACCGCACCGCCCAGGGACCGGTTGTACGCGGAACTCCCGAGCTGAGTGCACAGACACAGGCCGGAGCCCCGGAAATCTTCAAATTTCTCTCCGTTCAGATACACGGTGATGTTCTGGGTCCGCACAGGATTTTCAATGCGGACTTCATTGACAGCGTAAAGCGTTTTTCCTCCGGCCCGGGCTTCCATGAGGGCATGCGGTTCCATTTCCAGCCGCCCTTCGGAAAGATCCGAGACGAAATCCTCGAGTTCCATATCCATATAATCCATGAAAAATCCGAGCGTGCCCGTATGCACGCCGATAAACGCATGCCTGGAAAGTGTTTCCATATATTGGTGAATGGCATAGAGGAATGTTCCATCTCCCCCCACCACAATCACATAATCCGGCTGGACAGCGTCCTCCCCAATGCCCTGTTCCTCAAGCTGCCTGCGAAGCTTCTCCGCAGTCTGCATGGAAGCCTTGTCCGGTCTTACCACGAGAGAAAATGTATTGGACAGTGAACCGCTACTCTGCATGACAGTCATCACCCCCTGTTCAGACACGCGGTCATTATACACCTTCCCGCTTTTTCCTTCATCCCCGGGCATCAAGAAATCAGTTATTCTTATGTTTTGAAACAAATCTGTGTATAAGAATGAATTTCTGGAAAATTTTTGTAATAATTTTGAAATATTTTCTTGTTTTCTGCTATCTTTTTGTCATTGTTTGTGCTAGAATTGTGGTGTGAACCTGGGGCAGTCCCCGGGGGCATGTCAGACTACACCGGAGGTATGCGTAGCATGCGTAAACTCATTTCCGCACTCTTGTGCATCTGTCTCATGCTGTCCTGCGCGATGGCATCAGCAGCTACCTACAGATTTGTTCTTTCCCCTAACAGCGCTCCTGTTAATGTGCGCAACGGTGCTTCCAAAAACACCCCGGCTGTCACACAGCTCGTTACCGGAACAAAAGTGACGGTTCTCGGCACGGAGGGCAGCTGGACCCATATCCGTACCGGCAATAAGGAAGGGTATATCATGACATCCTTCCTGACGGAAAATGATCCCTATACTCCTTCGGCCAAGAAAGCCGGCCTTACCCTGGCTGATACCACGGTCTATGTTATTTCCGCCAACCGGCGTCCTGTGAATCTGCGCAGCGGAACCGGTCCCCAGAGCCCTGTGCTCGCCCAGATTCCTTCGGGGAGCTCGGCCAAGCTCATTTCTTCCGGCAGTGGCTGGTCCAAAGTTCAGGTCGGCGGCAAAACCGGATTCGTCAATAATGAGTATCTGGCTCAGGTCAAACCCGAGGATCCGAAGAAGACCGGAAACAATCCTGGAGATCCCGGTGATCCTGGTGATCCGATCGGAACAGCCTACGTTCAGTCCGTCAATTCCGCACCTGTGAATCTTCGTCTCTCCCCCAGCCGCACATCCTCTGTTCTGGCAGAGCTGGTCACGGGCACCCGCCTCTCTGTGCTTTCAAGGGAAGGCTCCTGGAGCAAGGTCAAGGTCAACGGAAAAACCGGGTACATCATGAACCTGTATCTTTCCGCCAACGCCCCCGGTTCCTATACGCCCGCCACTTCCTACACAGCGTATGTGACCTCCGGAAACGGAAAGCCGGTCCGTGTCCGCTACGGTGCCGGAACCGGATACCATGCCATCATCGCTCTGGATGTTGACTCCACTGTCACCGTGCTGACCACGGTCAACGGCTGGGCAAGAATCCGCTGCGGCAATGTGGAAGGATACATCAATTCCAAGTATCTGACCACTCAGAAGCCCTGAGCATGTAAAAGTGCATAACGGATGCCGGGTCAGGCATCCGTTTTCTTTTGCTCTGATGCAGTCGGGCATTTCCCGGACATCCCTACTCTCCCCTTCTCCGGAACCTGCACAATTCTGCGGCGTGCAGTTTTCCCGGTTTCCTTCAGCAGCCGCACTGATTCAGTAATCCTATGCAAGATCTTGTCAATCTGGTTCTACTGTTCTTCGTTTACGCATTCCTGGGCTGGTGCATGGAAGTCACCCTCAAGTTCATTCAGTATCACCGCTTCATCAACCGCGGTTTTCTGACCGGACCTGTCTGCCCCATTTACGGCTTCGGCGCTGCCGCCATCACCGTCATGAACCTGCTCCTTTCACCCCTGGAATCAGCCTACGGCACTACCTTTGCGGCATCCCTGCTTCTGTGCGGCCTGCTTGAATACTTCTGCAGCTATTTTCTGGAAAAGCGTTTCCACGCCCGCTGGTGGGATTACAGCCGGAAACCCATGAATCTCCACGGCCGTGTCTGGATCGGGAATCTGATCCTCTTCGGACTGGGCGGTGTCATCATCATCCATCTGATCAATCCCCTGCTGTCCTCTGCGTTGGAGAATATCCCTCTGTTCACCCGGGAACTGCTCAGCGCTGTTCTTGTCTGCATTCTTTCCGCGGATTATGTTGTCACGCATTTCATTCTGAAACTGATCAAGAACAGTGTCGAGCACAGCGATGCAGACAATACGGAAGAAATACGCCGCGAAGTCCATCTGATGCTCAGCGACAGGAACATTTTCTACCGTCGTTTTGCCAACGCGTATCCGGATGTGGTCTACCGCACGGAGAAGATCAATGCACGGCTTGATGCGATAAGAGAAGAAGCTGAAAAGAAACTGCGGGAGGCTGAGATGCGGCGTGCCCAGCTGGCAAGCAGTCTCGAACCCTCCTTCATGATCCGGAGCACGGTCATGGAAAACCAGGCCAGACTGATTTCCCTGATGTATGATGAGTCCAGGGCCACGGAAGAAATGCGCAAGCTCAAGCATCAGATTGACAGGGATCAGGAACGTCTGAAAAACCGCAGCATTTCCCGGATTGCAAACCGATGATGCACTCAGTTCACTGTGAAAACCTGACAGCACAAAAAGACAGAGCCGGAACTTTGCATCCAGCTCTGTCTTTTTCAGTGCTTCAACCGCTTGTCGCATTTTCTTGCCAGCCAGGAACCCACATTCTGGAAGATTTGCACAAGAATCACCAGAACTATCACGGCAAGATACAGAACCGCGTATTTATAGCGGTTGTAGCCGATCATAATGGCGATTTTTCCGATGCCTCCGCCGCCGATGGCGCCGCTCATGGCGGTATAGCCCAGAATCGTGGTGATGGCGAGCGTGAAATTGTCAATCAGTGACGGAACGCTTTCCGGGAGCATGACTCTGAACAGAATCTGCAGCGGCGTCGCGCCCATGCTCTGCGCGGTTTCTATGATGTTGGGGCTCACTTCCCTGAGACTTGTTTCCACAAGCCGCGCCACAAACGGAAACGCGGCAATGACGAGAGGAACAATGGAAGCCGTGGTTCCCACACTGGTGCCGACAATCACGCGGGTAAGCGGAATCACCATGACAATCAGGATCAGGAAGGGAACCGAGCGCAGAAAGTTGATCAGAACATTCAGAACCCGCATCAGTCCCTTGGGCAGGGGCTTGATCCCGTGTTCATCCCCGGCCACCAGAACCATGCCCAGTGGCAGTCCGATGACAATGGCAAAGAACGTGGCGAGAATTGTTACATACAGGGTATCCCAGAGAGCTTCAGGAAAGTCCCGGAGAAAGATTTCCCAGGCTTCCGCCAGGGATTCCGGCGTGAATGCACGCTGAAACTGATTCATGTCTCTTCCTCCTTCCGGCTGTAGTCCGCATCCACCTGAACGGTCACCTGATCCGTATTCTTCAGGTAATTGGTGGCTTTTGCGAGCTCATCCGGCCCGCCCGGGATCTCCAGCGTCATATATCCATATGCTTTCTCCCCGATGGTGCGCGTGGAAGCTGAAAGAATGGACGCGGGAATCCCGCAGTCAATGGCCATGCGCGCAATCAGAGGTGTACGCGCAGCGGGTGCCCCGTTGAAGATCAGGCGCACGCGCTGTCCGCCCGGCGTCACCTGCAGCGTGCCTTCCATCATTTCAGGGTACACCAGGGAACGTGTCGCTTCCGCCTTGGGATTGGAGAACACTTCGCTGACTTCGCCCTCTTCCACCACGGTACCGTGCTCGAGTATGGCCACACGGCTGCAGATTTCCTGAACCACGCTCATCTGATGCGTGATTACGATCACCGTAATACCGGTTTTTTCATGGATATCCCGAATCAGCTCAAGAATCTGATGCGTGGTTTTCGGATCCAGAGCACTGGTGGCTTCATCGCACAGCAGCACCTTGGGATTGGTGGATAAGGCGCGGGCTATGGCAACTCTCTGCTGCTGCCCGCCGGAAAGCTGAGCCGGATATGCGTTGGCCTTGTCCGGCAGCTCCACCATTCTGAGCATTTCCAGGGCGCGTTTTTTCGCTTCCTCCCGCGGCATCTTGCCCAGTCTGAGAGGCAGCATGACATTTTCCAGGCACGTCTTCTGCATCAGCAGGTTAAACCCCTGAAAAATCATGGTGACCGTCCTGCGCATCTCCTGCACCTCACGGCGGTTCAGCGTTCCCAGGTCGCGTCCATCCATAATCACGGAACCTTCCGTGGGTTTTTCCAGCATGTTGATGCAGCGGACCAGCGTACTTTTTCCGGCGCCGGACATGCCGATAATGCCGTACACATCCCCGTCATGGATGGTAAGATTGATATGCTGCAGTGCATCCACCGGTCCATCAGATGTGACAAAGCTCTTGGACAGGTTTTTCAGCTCTATCATGATTTCACTCCCGTCAAAAAATCGCACGGGGACTTCTGTCCCCGTGCGAAATCATAACATGTTTCTTACTCGATGCCAAGAGCGGAGACGTCTGCCTGCTTGCCGCCGTACAGGCCCATAGGCTCCACATGAATGGCCGCCACGTTCACCAGGTGCGTGCCGTTTTCGGCATTGAAGTTTTCCTGATACGGAACATGGGCGAAATAGTTGGCGAAGATTTCTCCGTCTTCCACGGAAGTATTGGGCACCACATAGTCGCTGAATTCAATGACTTCCAGCTTGATATCCTTTTCCGCAAGGATTTCAGCCGCCACAGCGAGGATCTGGGCATGAGGGGTGGGGCTGGCAGCCACGGTGATGGTCTTGCCTGCCAGAGCAGCATAGTCCACAGTGGGATCAAATCCGTCGCCGGGCTCTTCCACAGCAGAGATCACAGCACCTTCATAGGTGGCTTCAATGTATTCCTTGACCTTGGCGCTTGTCAGGGCCGCGGCCAGGGCCTTGGCTTCATCGGTATCCTGATTGCCGTCCTTCACGGACAGCACATTGGCGTAGGGGGATTCCTTTTCAATCAGCAGGGCGTCCTGGGTGGGATTGAAACCGGCATCCAAAGCATAGTTGCTGTTGATAATGGCATAATCCACATCATCTTTCACGTTGGGCACATTGGCAGCTTCCACTTCATACAGTTCAATTTCCACCTTGCTGGAAACAATATCCTTGCCGGTAGCCAGAATGCCGGCTTCCTCGTTGAGGGTCAGGACACCATACTGCTGCAGGAGCAGAAGGGCGCGGCCTTCGTTGGTGGCATCATTGGGAACGGCAATGGTGATCTTGTCAGCCAGGGCAAGAGAGGAAGCGAGAACCAGGGACAGGGCGAGAATCAGAGCAAATACCTTTTTCATAATCGTACTCTCCTTCATTATATATAATAGGTTTACGGTTATCTCATTCGGCATCCGGGAGAAAAGCTGCTGCTGTCACATTCGACGGCTTTCCAGGTTACAGTCTGCAGCGCGAATTCTCATCATTGCATCTCCTTTCTTCAGGTACAAAAAATAAGGAAGTCCCCGATGGAACTCCCTTATGCTTTCCATACCCTGTTCAGGAAGGCAGGACTTATGCTGCAGGAGTGTCCACCGAATCGCACGCGGAAAACATGCACATGCGGCGCATGCACATCATGGACATCTGCATGAAACGATAGCCGTGCTTCATGGTGGTTTCCCCTTTCCTTCTTGATGCTGGAAGCTTAACATGGGATGCGGAAGCTGTCAATTGCATTTTGGAAAAACAGCTTGTATTTATCATGTTTGTGGAATGTGGTGGATTTTTGTCCAGAGGGCCCGGATTGTAACCTTTCCCGGTCAGCCTTGAAAAACTATTTCAAAAGCATTACAATCCTTTTGCAATTTGCAAGATTTCGAGGTGTTTGTATGAATTTTTCCCGTTGCCTGTGTGCGCTGCTCTGCATTATGCTTCTCACCGGCATGCTCCTTACGGGAAGCGGCGAGGAACTGATTCAGGATGAAGCGCAGATTCCGGCTCGATCCCTGACGCTGGACGACA
>CACYNZ010000183.1 GCA_902775835.1 uncultured Eubacteriales bacterium
AAATTCCGCATTGGTGTCATTGGAGCCGGACTTGCCACGGCTGCCGGTATATTTGTTGAAGCAGATGCCGTATCCCAGCAGCGCAGCATTCTTCTTCTCAAACACGGAAGCGAAATTGGGATCAAAACCCGCAGACACATCGCTGGAGAGCATGGAGCTGTTGCGCAGCATGCGGCGCAGCACAAGTTCCGACGTGCAGCCGGATGCCGCAAGGATTTCCGCGCATACGTTCTCAAAAAAATGGGAATTCATGCCGGAAACGCCTACGGAGCCGATCTCTTCCTTATCCGTAAGGATTGCGCACAGCGTCTTCTCCGGCACACCCTCATAATCCAGCACGGCCATCAGGGAAGGATAGGCGCACACACGGTCGTCATGGCCGTAGCCCAGAATCATGGAACGGTCAAGCCCCATATCCCTAGCCTTGCCGGCAGGCACGATTTCCAGTTCGGCGGAAATGAAGTCTTCCTCTTCCATGCCGTACTTTTCTTCCAGCAGCTTCAGCACAGACTTCTTGACGCTGTCCTTTTCCTCGCCCTTCAGCGGCATGCTGCCCACGATCAGGTTCAGGGACTCGCCCTCAATGACGTCCCGGGCCGTCTTGTTCATCTGTTCGCCGGAAAGATGGATCAGAAGATCGGAAATGCAGAACACCGGATCATCGTCCTTCTCACCGATGCACACCCGCACAGCTTCGCCGCTCTTCTTCACCACGGTTCCATGCAGGGCAAGAGGCATGGCCACCCACTGGTACTTCTTGATTCCGCCGTAATAATGCGTATCCAGATAAGCCAGATGCTCATCCTCATACAGCGGATTCTGCTTGACGTCAATCCTGGGCGAGTCAATATGGGCACCCAGAATGTTCATGCCGCATTCCATCGGCTTGGAACCGATCACAAAGGCCATCAGATCCTTGCCCATCCAGGCCACGTACACGCGGTCCCCTGCCTTAAGGGTTTCTCCGGCGGAAACAAAGCTTTCCAGGGAGCGGAATCCCGCCTTCTCGGCAAGCTCCACTCCTTTTATCACGCACTCGCGCTCAGTTTTCCCTTCATTCAGGAAAGCGCGGTAGCCTTCCCCGAAGGCCGTAAGCGCGGCCATTTCCTTTTCATCATACTGTTCCCAAGCATTTTTCCTGTACACGCGAATCATCCTTTCTCCGGCTGCAGGCCGGCTGCCAAATTATAGCAAAGGCGGCAGATGACTTCAACGAAATGCTTGATTTTTTCCTGTCCAGACACTATGCTTTTTCCTGAAAGGACGTGATGAAGTGCCTCTGCTGAACCTTGATGAAGTGGATACGGTTGTCTTCGATATCGGCAATGTACTTCTCGATTTTGATCCCGGCGCCATGCTGAGCAAGCTTTTCCCGGACGCCCCCGAGACCCGGGACCGGCTTCTTGAGTGCGTGTTCCATTCCCCGGTCTGGCTTATGCTGGACCGCGGCATCATCACAGAGCAGGAGGCGCTCCGGAAAGTCACCGCAGAGCAGCCGGATCTGGAGGAGGATGTCCGCTACCTTCTGGACCGCTGGCCCGCACTCATGCGCCCGAGACCCGAAGCGCAGCTGACATTCAGATGCCTGCATGAACAGGGCAAAAGAATTCTGCTGCTTACCAACTATCAGTCCCGTGCCTTCCGCATTGCCCTGGAATGCTTTTCCTTCCTGCGTCAGGCGGACGGCTGGCTGGTTTCCGCGGATGTGCATATGCTCAAGCCGGATCCTGCCATCTTCCGGGAAACCATCCGGCGGTTCGATCTCAATCCCGCGCGCACCCTGTTTCTCGATGACAGCGTGCCCAATGTGGAAACCGCCCTGTACCTCGGTTTCCAGGCGCTGGTGGTACGCCGTGAGGGGGATCTGACCCGTTTTTTCCTCTCTGACTGACCGTGCCGGGAGATTTTCTGAAATTTTCCTCGGTTTCTCAGGGAAAAAGCCTTTCAAATCCCTTGACAGCAGGGGTGGGAAGTGTTACATTTCGCAGGTCAAGCCGCTCGGAACGGGTTTTTAAACGTGCGCAAAGCACGACCCAGAGTTCCGGCGAGTATATATCAGGAGGTGCTGCGCTCATGTATGCAATTATTGCTGCAGGTGGCAGACAGTATCGGGTTTCCCAGGGTGACGTGATCTATGTGGACAAGATCAGTCAGGATGTAGGCTCCACGGTTTCCTTCGACGTGCTCATGATCGGTGGGGACGGAGATGTGAAGGTCGGCAATCCCAAGGTTGAGGGTGCCAAAGTGGAAGGCAAAGTGGCTGCCCAGGTCAAGGGTGAGAAGATCATCATCGGCAAGTACAAGAGCAAGAAGAACTACGATCGCAAGACCGGCCATCGTCAGCCTTACACGAAGGTTGAAATCACTGCCGTGAATGCCTGATGATCTCAGTCATCTTCCATTCGGACGAAAAAGGACAGCTGATCTCCTACGAAGCCCGGGGTCATTCAGGGTATGCGGAATCCGGTTCTGACATCATCTGCGCCGGTGTTTCTGTACTGAGTGCCACCTGCCTAAATTCGCTGGAAAGCGTGTGCGGGATCATAGCTGTTCTGAAGGTCAACACTGACGGTCATATCGCCTATGCTCTCCCGAAGAATCTCAGTGATGCTCAGATGCATGACGCACAGATTCTGATGAAGGCCCTGCTGCAGGGTATCCGTGATATGATCGATGTTTACCCCAAGTTTATCCGACTTTCCATGAAATGAACGGAGGAAATTCACATGATCAGACTTAATCTTCAGCAGTTTGCTCATAAGAAAGGTATGGGTTCCACCCGCAATGGCCGCGACAGTGAATCCAAACGCCTTGGACCGAAGCGTGCCGACGGGCAGTTTGCCCAGGCCGGCAACATCCTTGTCCGTCAGCGCGGAACCAAGTTCCATCCCGGCATGAACGTTGGGATCGGCAAGGATGATACCCTGTTCGCCAAAGTCAGCGGTGTTGTGCGCTTTGAGCAGCGCGGCCGCGACAAGAAGCAGGTTTCTGTCTATCCTGTAGAAGAAGCTGCCAGCGTACAGTAACATGGCAACCACCGCCTGCCCATGACGGGGCAGGCCTTTTTTATGCCCAGGAGGTGCTTTTCTATGATCGGTACGCTGATCAACACTGCCTTGATCATTACCGGTTCCCTGCTGGGGCTTCTGATCCGCCGCGGCATTCCCCAGCGCGTTCAGGATGCCCTGATCAAGGCCATGGGCCTGTCCACGGTTCTGATCGGCCTGTCCGGAGCGCTCAAGACCGGGGACACGCTCTGCATGATTGTATGCATGGGCCTGGGCAGCCTGATCGGCAGCCTTCTTAACCTTGAAGCCCGGCTGGACCATTTCGGCGAACAGGTGGAAAAGCGCTTTCACGCCAGTGAGTCCGGCAGCATTGCCCGTGGCTTTGTCACCTGCACGCTCATCTACTGCGTGGGCGCCATGGCCATTGTGGGCAGCATTGAGTCCGCCATTCACGGCAATCATTCCACCCTGATCGCCAAGGGCATCATCGACGGACTGACAGCCATCATCTTTACCAGCACGCTGGGCATCGGCGTGGCGCTTTCCGCTGTCTCCGTCCTCATCTATCAGGGCCTGATTTCCCTGCTGGCCTCGCTCGTTGCTCCCCTGCTCACCGATCCCCTGATCACGGAAATGTCCGCCACCGGCGGGCTCCTGATCGCCGGCATCGGCCTGAATCTTGTCTATAAAGAACGGATTCCTGTGGGCAATATGCTCCCGGCCATTTTCCTTCCAATACTGTACCTGCCCATCAGCTCACTGCTGGGCGGCTGATGGAGGACATGGGCATGCTCTTTTCCCGGAAAGATCTTCAGCACCTTCTGATCCCGCTTCTTTGGGAAACCGCGCTTGCCGTGGCCATGGGCATGGTGGACACGGTCATGGTGGCCTCCTGCGGGGAAACAGCCGTGAGCGGCGTCTCCCTGGTGGACTCGCTGAACGTGCTGATCATTCAGGTGTTTTCCGCCCTTGCCACCGGCGGAAGCGTGGTCTGCAGTCAGTTTCTCGGGCACAGGGACATGGACAAGGCCCAGCTGTCCGCCAGACAGCTGTATGTCATCATGCTGATCGCCTCCCTGTCCATGACCCTTGTCCTGCTCTTTTTGCGCCGCACTCTGCTTGTGCTCCTGTTCGGTACCATTGATCCGGAAGTCATGAGCTCCGCCATGGATTACTTTCTCATGACCCTGCTCTCCTTCCCGTTCCTCGCCCTGTACAATGCCAGCGCGGCACTGCTGCGCGCCATGGGCAAAACGGAAGCGACGCTCCGCGTGTCTCTGGTCTCCAATGTCATCAATGTTGCCGGAAACGCCGTCACCATCTATCTGCTGCACATGGGCGCCATGGGTGCCGGGCTTGCCACGCTCATCTCCCGTGCCGTTGCCAGCTTCCTTATCATCCGCCCGCTGCTTGACCCGCACAGCGTGATCCGTTTTCCGGATCTCCGGCATTCCCGGCATGCGCCGGACCTCACCCGGAAGATTCTCGTTGTCGCAGTGCCCAGCGGTCTGGAAAACGGTCTGTTCCAGCTGGGAAAGCTGATCCTGGTCCGCATGATTGCCACCTTCGGCACCGCCAGTATCGCAGCCAACGCGGTCGGAAACACCATGGGCACCTTCCACTGCCTCCCGGGCAATGCCATCAGCCTGGCCATGATCACCGTGGTCGGCCAGTGCGTCGGCGCCGGGGATTATGCCCAAGCCCGGAAGTATACCTGGAAGCTTCTCCGTATCAACTATGCCATTCAGGGCATCCTGAATATCCTCATCCTTCTGGCAAACGGGATTATCTGCAAGCCCTTCAATCTCTCCCCGGAAACGGAACTGCTCGCCCGTCAGGTCGTTGCCATTCATGGTGCCGGTGCCCTGTGCATATGGCCGCTCTCCTTCGTGCTCCCCAACAGTCTCCGGGCTGCCGGCGACGCGCGCTTCACCATGACCGTATCCGTTTTCTCCATGATCGTCTTCCGCATGCTGTTCAGCTATTTACTCGCCGTTCCCATGCACATGGGCCTGATCGGCGTCTGGCTCGCCATGCAGATTGACTGGATTTTCCGCATCATCTGCTTTCTTCTGCGTCTGCACGGTCATGCCTGGGAGACCAAATCCCTTGTCTGATGATCTGTTCATCTCCCCGGAAGCGCGAACGCCTTCCGGGGATTTTTCTATCCCCATCCAAGCTGTCAGTTCCTGAAATTGCCGCAGTTCCGTACCGGAACAGAAAAAGGCCCATGGACCGGCTGTTTCACCGATCCACGGGCACTGTTTCAGACAGGACGTTTCCGTTTTATCAGCGGACCCATTTCCAGCCCGCGACTTCAGGCAGGTCTTCGCCGTACTCATGAATGTACTGCTTGTGCTCCACCAGCTTGTCGCTCATCTTCTGATACAGATAGGCACCGCGGTTGCCCAGCTGAGGCAGGTACTTGATGGCTTCCTGCACCAGATGGAAGCGGTCCACATTGTTCTGCACGCGCACGTCAAAGGGCGTGGTGATGGTGCCTTCCTCCCGGTATCCGCGGACGTGCATCAGACGGTTGTTGTGTCTGCGGTACGTCAGCTCATGCACAAGGGAGGAATAGCCGTGGAACGCAAAGATCACGGGCTTATCCTGCGTAAAGAGGATGTCATACTCCGCATCGGTCAGGCCGTGCGGATGCTCGGTGGCAGGCTGCAGCTTGAACAGGTCCACCACATTGATGAAACGGATCTTGATATCCGGCAGCTCACTCTTCAGGATGGAGACAGCTGCCAGCGCTTCCAGCGTAGGCGTCTCGCCGGCGCAGGCAAACACGATATCCGGCTCCTGGCCCTGGTCATTGCTGGCCCAGTCCCAGATGCCGATGCCCTGCGTGCAGTGCTTGACGGCTTCCGGCATGGACAGCCACTGCGGCCGCGGATGCTTGGAAGCGACAATGACATTGACGTAGTTTCTGGAGCGAATGCAGTGATCAAACGTGGACAGCAGGCAGTTGGCGTCCGGCGGCAGATACAGCCGCACCACGTCAGCCTTCTTGTTCGCGATATGATCCATGAAACCGGGATCCTGATGCGTAAATCCGTTGTGGTCCTGCTGCCATACCGTGGATGCCATGATCAGGTTCAGGGAAGCAAGCTCTTCACGCCAGGGCAGCTGATTGCACACTTTCAGCCACTTGGCATGCTGCGCTGCCATGGAGTCAATGATCCTAGCAAACGCCTCATAGGTGGCAAAGAACCCGTGGCGTCCGGTGAGCAGATATCCCTCCAGCCAGCCCTCGCACATATGCTCGGACAGCATGGAGTCCATCACCCGGCCGTCGGCGGCAAGATGATCATCCGTCTCGTAGCGCTCCGCATTCCAGTCGCGGTTTTCCACTTCAAAGACCGCGTTGAGACGGTTGGAGTTCGTTTCATCCGGCCCGAAAATCCGGAAGTTTCTGGCCTCACGGTTCAGCTTGAAGATATCCCGGACAAACTTGCCCAGTTCAATCATATCCTGACCGTCACGCTCGCCGTGACCCTGGGTATCAAAGGCATAGTCGCGGAAGTCCGGCAGCCGCAGGTCTCTCAGCAGAAGACCGCCGTTGGCATGCGGGTTCGCGCCGATCCTGTGCGTGCCTTCCGGAGCCAGTGCGCGGATTTCCGGAAGAATCCGGCCCTGCTCATCAAAGAGTTCCTCCGGATGATAGGAGCGCAGCCAGTCTTCCAGAATCTTCAGGTGCTCTTCCGGCTTTGCCATGGAAATCGGCACCTGGTGTGCCAGGAAGTTGCCCTCAATCCGCTCTCCATCCACCATCTTGGGGCCGGTCCAGCCCTTGGGCGTGCGCAGCACGATCATGGGCCACACAGGACGCGTGGGATCATTCTGTTCACGGGCATGCTTCTGGATTTCCAGGATCCGCTCAATGACGCAGTCCACCGTCTCCGCCATCTTGCGATGCATGGTCATGGGATCGTCGCCTTCCACAAAGTAGGGCTCCCATCCGCAGCCATGGAAGAAGTCCACCACTTCCTGATGACTCATGCGCGCAAACACGGTGGGATTGGCGATCTTGTAGCCATTGAGATGAAGAATCGGAAGCACGGCGCCGTCCGTGATGGGATTCAGGAACTTGTTGCTCTGCCAGGACGTGGCAAGCGGTCCCGTCTCAGCTTCACCGTCACCCACGGTGACCGCCGCGATCAGACCGGGATTGTCAAACACGGCGCCGAAGGCATGGGCAATGCCGTAGCCCAGCTCGCCGCCTTCATTGATGGAACCGGGAGTCTCCGGTGCGCAGTGGGAAGGCACGCCGCCCGGGAACGAAAACTGCTTGAACAGTTTTGCCATGCCGGCTTCATCCTCGGAGATATTCGGATAGACCTCCGAATAGGTTCCGTCCAGGTAGTCGTTGGCGATATAGAAGTTTCCGCCGTGACCGGGGCCGGAAAGCAGGATCAGGTCCAGGTCATAGCGCTTGATGGCACGGTTCATGTGCACGAATACAAAGTTCTGTCCAGGAACGGTTCCCCAGTGACCGACAATCTTTTTCTTGACCATCTCACGGGTCAGCGGTTTTTTCAGCAGGGGATTTTCCAGAAGATACAGCTG
>CACYNZ010000184.1 GCA_902775835.1 uncultured Eubacteriales bacterium
CAGTCATGCATTTTCTGCTTCATGATGGAGTTTGCTCCATACTCCGTGACGCTGTTCTGCTTTGAATGTGTAAGTGCTTCTCGGTAGACGGAATTTGTGCAGGAGACGAGCAGGCTTTTCCAAGTTACTTTTATTGACATTGGGTTCGCAGCGGAAACAGATGTCTTCCCGGCAACCTGAATGAGCTGCGGGGAATCTGTGCAGGACAGATCACATGAAACTCTACACGGATCACTGATGCTGCCGTGGTTCCACCATAACCGGAAATCTGCGGTGTTCCGGGAAGTAAAAGGAGTAGTATAATAAAGACGGAGACCGTGAATATGAGACTGAACGCAGGTATGCATCAGGGAAAGAGTGCAGCTTGATGAAAAGCTTTATTCGATGGTTCCTGGCATGGCTGGTGTGCTGGATGATGCCCCTGTATGCCGGAGCGGAAACGGCCGGCCCGGTGATCCAGGATGGGGCAGCGCAGCCTTTTATCGCGTATACCAGTGCGCAGGATCCGGAATACACGAATGAAGGCAGTGAAATTCTCCGCTTTGTGGTGTATGTGGAGACCGATTATGATACCGACCTGGACGGCCGACCGGACCTGATCAAGACCATGGTGCAGCTGCCCCGGGCTGCCGCGGAGGGCGCCTATGCCGCACCGGTCATCTATGAGGCCAGGCCCTATATTGCCGGCATGTACGGCTACAGCCCGGAGCTTCCCCCGGTAGGCGTTTCCGATTTCGACGAATCCGGGATGCGCACGCAGCCGGACAAGCGCACACCGGCGGGCAGCATGACGGCGCTGGAGGCGGCGGCACAGGCGGATCCCGGGGACTGGTACTACACCATTGATACCGATCCCTTTGCCCAGCAGTACCTCGGCAACTTCACCACCTATGATGAATTCCTGGTGCGCGGGTTTGCCGTGGTCCAGTCAGCGGGTCTGGGCACATGGGGTTCGGAGGGCGTGGAATGCTGCGCCAGCGAAATGGAAGTGGAGGCCTTCCGGTGTGTCATTGACTGGCTGTGCGGGAGACGGAATGCGTATTCGGACCGGGAAAGCAATATCCTCGTGCCGGCAGACTGGTGCAATGGACGCGTGGGCATGACCGGCCGGTCCTATGCCGGTGCTCTGGCCTATGAAGTGGCCTGCACCTGCGTGGAGGGGCTTGTCACAGTGGTGCCGGTGGCCGGCATTGCCAGCTGGTATGATTACGCCAATGCCCAGGGCATGCCCTCCGGTCTGCTCAGCACCTATGACTCCATTGCGGACCTGGCGGCGCTGTGCGCAAGCCGGTTCTTTGCGCCGGTGGATGAAAGCCTTCTGCACCGGTACGAAATGTATCTTGCAAGGATCCGGGACGAGCAGATCAGGCTGGCAGGGGATTACGGACCGTTCTGGGCGGAGCGCGATTATTCCGGAAAGCGCGTGAACTGCTCTGCCCTGATAGTGCACGGGCTCAATGACAAAACCGTGTTCCCCAGACAGTTCGACCTGATGCGAAAGGCTTTTCTGCGCTCGGGATGTGAGGTAAAGGTGCTGCTGCATCAGAACGGGCATGTAACGCCGGCCAATGAGCAGACGAAGACGGATATCCTGATCGGGGACCATACCTATACAGAGCTCCTGATCCGGTGGTTCACCCGTGAACTTATGGGTGTGGAGAACGAGACCTCATCTCTTCCGGCTTTCACCGTGCAGAGCAATCTGGACGGCAGGTTCTATGGCCTGGACGAATGGAACGGCATCGAACTGCTCCGGCTTTCCCCGGAGGACGCCGGGGAATACACGGTTTCTGCCGAAAACGCGCTGTTTTCCAATGACGCGCTTGTGCGTGAAACGCTTGACGGCCGAAACGGCAGCGATCATCTCGTCTGGCGCATGAATGTACAGGAAGACTTGACGGTATGCGGAAATGTGCAGGTGCATGTCCGGGCCAGAACCCATGACAAGGACAGGCCGCACCTGATGATGGGCGCTGTGCTGGTGGATGCGGCGGACGAGCCGTTTGCCTGCTATGACACCGGCGCCATCGGCGTGCTGGAGCAGCGCGTGATTGCGGAGCATGGCGTGGACCGCGGCCCGGGCGTGGAAGCCTATGACCTGGTGGAGTGGCAGCCGGTGCAGCGCAGCCGTCACGTGGTGGCCTTCGGCACCATGGACCTTAACAACCCCGAATCCGGCATGGACCCGGAATCCGCTTCCCGCCGTGAGCCTGCCCTGGAAAAGGATACCTGGCATGACTATACCCTGTATCTCCAGCCCAGCGTCTATACGATGCGCGCAGGGCACCATCTGGAAGTGTACATCGTTCCCTTCTGCGGGTTTTCGGATGACGCGGCGTTCTATGATGTCACGCCTGCGGAGGAGATCCGTGCCATGGGCATGGACCCGGACACCCTGGTGCCCGTGACGCGGGATTACAGCTTTACCGTGGACTGTGCGCAGAGCTTTGCGGACATTCCGCTTGAGCGCGGGAAAGCGCAGTGACAGGACAGGGGGATACGGAAAAGCGGCATCCGGGTGGACGCCGCTTTTCTGGCTTTCAGGGATGACAGGGAATCGACCGGCTCAGCTTTCGGATGCGGCAGCTTCCCGCCGAAGCTCTGAGCGCAGGCACAGGGCAAAGACGATAAAGAGGACCAGCATGGTTCCGGCAAGCACGGCGGGGGAGCAGGTAAGCCCCACGGCAAAGGCCGCGAAAGTGAGCAGGAAGGAAAACCGGAGATATGCGTCGGAAAGATACAGCCAGGCATAGGGCAGAAGATGCGCGCCCGTGATGACGGCATAGATCATCAGCATCCGTTCCGGGTGCGCGCGGAACGCCCACATGGTCAGAGGCAGATACAGCATCTGGTTCATGGAAAAGGCAATGCCGGGCTTGGAAAGCGGGTTGCTTTTGTCAAAGAAATTGACATGCAGGAGCTTTGAGATGCCCACGGCCAGCAGGAACAGCGGGGCCGAGCAGATAAAGGTCAGGATGTTCCGGGTATCGAGTGAAATCGGCAGCAGGTGAATCACCAGGACCAGCGCCCAGACAATGACGGCGGCGAGGATGAAGTGCAGGCCCTTTTTCTGGCTGCGTGCCATATCCCTGCGCAGGCCGAGAAGGATTTCCGTATGTTCAGTCATGGTCATGATTTTCCGTCTCCTTTCGCATCTGATAGCGTTTCAGACGCTCGGTGTATTCGCGGCCTTTCCGCTCGCAGACAGTCCTGTCAATGAAAAGGCAAAGAAGATAGAGCACAAGGGCAATCAACAGGAACGCGAGCAGCATGGGCAGCGTGGTTTCGCTATCATGGAACACTTCAAGCCGGTACAGCGCCAGCAGCTCATAGGGCACAAACAGGCAGAAGAAACCGGTCAGCCGGTGGAAGAACCGCATTTTCCGGAAGGGAAACGGGGAGAACCACAGGCAGAAAAGCACGGTGCCGCCGCATACGAACAGCAGAAGCAGCAGCAGACGGTCCACGGACATATACGGGATCTGCCGGATGCGGCACAGTATCAGGGCAAGCAGCGCAAGCCAGGTAAAGCAGAAGCAGATCCCGTTGCGCAGCCAGGTCAGACAGCGGAGCAAGTCCTGTTTTCTCTGTTTCATAGGCCCTCCTCTTGGTCCAGCACCTGGCGCAGCCGGCTCACGTAGGAGCGCGATATGACCAGATGCTCGCCGTTTGTCATGGTGGCAAGAATGGTACGGTTGATCTCGGGCCGCAGGGAGCGGATCTTCTGAAGATTGACGACCACGGATTTTGAGATCCGCAGGAAGCCGCGGGATTCCAGCGACTCTTCCAGTTCATACAGCCGCAGCCGGATTTCCATGACCGCCCGCTCCGTGTACAGGAATGTGCGGTCATCCACGCTCTCGAAATACAGGATATCGGCTGCCTCGACAAATATGGTTTCCCCGTCCGAGCGGGCAGTCAGCCTGTGCCCGAACAGTTCGATGTGATCCCGGAGCCTCAGGACTTCTGCATCCTTTGTCCTGCACAGAATGATGACGCCGGGCTCCGCGGCATGTTCCTGAATGATGATGTTCATCGTGCACCTCCGATGTCATTATATGGACAGAATGGGACAGGTACAAGAAAATTCCGGCAAGCGGTACATGTACGGGGGGTAAGCTGCCGGACACGGCGGATCAGGAAGACTGAGGGCCGCTGGAGGAAAGGAGACACGCGCATGGAATACCTGGACATGGAACTGAAAGACCTGCAGCCCTCCCAGTTCTGGATTTCCGAACGAAAACTGCGGGATGTGGAAGCCTGGCTGAATCCCGAAGACCTCTCGGGCTTTGAGCCGATCCCCGTCAAATGCCTGGACGGCAGGCAGGTCATGACGGACGGGCATACCCGGGCCGTGGCCGCGCTGCGCGCAGGCCTCAGGAAGGTTCCCCTGGTCCGGGAAATGGATGACCTGGACTGGGATATGTACCGCGCCTGCGTGGATGCCTGTCTTGAGCGGAACATAGATTCGCCGGCAGCACTTCTGGACCGGGTTCTCAGCGCGGAAGCGTACCGGGAGAAGTGGGACCGCTGGTGCGACGACATGCAGGCGGAGATCACGGAGCGCAGGAAGCGGAATGAAGACAGAGGTAAAGCCCATGAACGCTGAAGGGCGTGGATAAGGAGGCGGTCCCATGAGAAAAATACTGGCAGCGGCGGTGCTTGCGATCTTGCTGATCAGCTTCAGCGGGCGGGACAATCTGCCCCGCCTGTATGCGGACGCGGCGGCGGTCACATCGGGTGTGGAAGGCGAAAAGCTGGAAAAATGCCTGGAGCTCATGAATGTCATGGCGGGCGCGGAGGTGCTGACAGAGCTGTCCGTGCGAAATGGCAGACCGCAGTATCTTCTGCTGGCCAGAAAGACCCCGTATCTGCGGCTTGCCCCGCAGTTCCCTACCTATGCCTGGCTGGGGGAGATCGCGGGGAACGAAGCCAACCATGTCATATACACGCCGTGATTTACGCGGAAACATGACATGCCGGATGTCAGGGCACTGCGCAGCTGCGTGCCCTTTTTCTCTGCCTTTTTTGCCGGAAGCGGCGGGACCGGACAGGTTCATGAGAATTTTGCAATAAACAGTATAAAACAGTTGACAACAGTTCTATACTGTTATACACTGTTTACGGAGGCTGACGATATGCATATCATTCTGAACAATTCCTCAATCGTGCCGATCTACGAACAGCTTGTGGAACAGATCAAGGGTCAGATCATAAGCGGGGCGCTCAGGGAAAACGAAGTCCTCCCATCGGTCAGGGTGCTTTCCGGCGAGCTGCGCATCAGCGCGCTTACGGTGAAAAAGGCGTATGACCGTCTGGAAGAGGAAGGCTTTGTGGTAACAGTGCACGGGAAAGGCACCTACGTGGCGGCCACGGATCAGCAGCTGGCCATGGAAGCCCGGAAAAAGAGCGTGGAGGATGACTTCGCCCAGGCTGTCCGGAAGGCGAGGGCGGTCGGCATGACCGCGGAGGATATTCTTGAAATTGTAAGGATCATACTGGAGGAATACTGATGGTCAAGGTTGAGCATCTGATCAAGAACTACGGGGATTTCCATCTGGATGTCTCTCTGGAGATCCCGGACGGAACCGTCACGGGCATCATCGGGAAAAACGGCGCCGGGAAAAGCACCACCATCAAGGCGATCCTGGGGCTTGTGAGACCCGACGGCGGCAGCGTCACCATAAACGGCAGGGAGCCGTCGAAAATGAGCGGGAAGGAGAAAATGTCCATCGGGGCCGCGCTGTCGGATTCGGGATTCAGCGCATATCTCCGGGTGGAGGATGTCATCTGCATTCTGAGAAACATGTATCCGGCCTTTGACGAAGGCTTTTTCAGAGAAAGCTGCCGGGCTCAGGGCCTGCCTCTGGACAGACAGATCCGGGAGTTTTCCACCGGCATGAAGGCCAAGCTCCGCGTACTGGCCGCCATCAGCCACAGGGCGGATCTTCTGGTCATGGATGAGCCCACGGCGGGACTGGATGTGCAGGCGAGAAACGATATTCTAGACCTGCTCCGGCAGTATCTTGTGGAAAACGAGCACTGCTCCATTCTGCTCACGTCCCATATTTCCTCGGACCTGGAAGGCCTGTGCGACGACATTTACCTGATCCATGACGGGAAAATCCTGCTGCATGAAGATACGGATACCATCCTGAGCAGCTACGCTGTCCTGAAAGTGGACGCGGAAACGTACGAAAAGCTGGACAGGAGCTATATTCTCAGCACCCGGAAAGAGCACTTCGGATATGTGTGCTTTACCAATGAAAAGCAGTTCTATGCGGAAAACTACCCGGGGATCGTGATGGAAAACGGAAATCTTGACGATCTGATCCTCATGATGACGGGAGGGAAATAAAATGCGCGGTCTCCTGGAAAAAGATTTTCGCCTTGCTTTTGTCAAAAAGCAGACCATACTGATTTTCCTGATGATGTCGGTGATCATGGGCATGACCATGGACGGCGCCTTTGTGGTGGGATATCTTACCATGCTTTCCACCATTGTTGCGGTGGGCACGATCAGCTACGATGAGTATGACAACGGGTTTTCGTTTCTGATGACACTGCCCTTTGACAGGAAAACCTACGTCAGGGAGAAATACCTGTTCTGCCTTATGATATCCGTTGCCGCGTGGCTTGTCGGGACCGTGCTGTACGGCATCAGCCTGGCCTTCCGCCCCGGCGATAGCTCCCTGATGCAGGAACTCCCGATGCTTGTTGCTGTCATTCCTGTCATGTATCTGTCGTCCTGCATTCTGATCCCCCTGCAGCTCAAGTACGGCTCGGAAAAGAGCAGGATTGTGCTCTGGCTCGTGTTCGGGGGCATCGCAGTGGTGATCATCGCGGCGCGCAGATTCACGGACGCCGGGGAAAAGCCGCTTTCCGGACTGGTGAGCATGCTGGAGAGCACGTCGCCCGCAGTCCTGATCCTGGCCGTGACGGCCGTATGCGCGCTCATTGCGTGTGCTTCCTGTCTGTGGAGCACACGGATCATGGAAAAAAAGGAATTCTGATGCCTTCCGGCCTTCATCCGGCGCTATGAACCTGTCTGTACCCGGCAGGTTCTTCCGCCGCAGAACCCTTCACGGGAGGGAAAGGCGGTCCATGTCCTGTCTGAATTGTGTAAAAATCTTTCCGGATTTTGCAAAAATGCGCGTCCGCCCTCTTGAGGAAAACAGAGCAATACGATATATTTCCCTTACAGGGTTCAATCCCAGAAATATGAAGTGTGAGGGATGAATATGTCAGAAATGAATGTTGTCGGAAATCCTGTCCGGGTTGCGTTTATCGGTTCCGAATGCTATCCCTTTATCAAAACAGGCGGACTTGGAGATGTCATGTATGCTCTGCCCAGGGCTCTGCTGCGTCAGAACTGCGAGGTCAGAGTGTTCATGCCCTGCTATGCCTGCATTCCGGAAAAGTACAGGAATCAGATGCGGTTCCGGGGCTCGTTCATGATGGACCTGACCCAGGACGGACACGAGTATTTCGTAGGCATCATGGAACTCGAAATGGACGGTGTGATCTATGATTTCATCGAAAACCGCGAGTTCTTTGACTGGGGCAATCCCTATACCGG
>CACYNZ010000185.1 GCA_902775835.1 uncultured Eubacteriales bacterium
ATCAACTAACTCGTTTTCCGATAATTTGTAGTGAGTCTTATTGATCTAACATGGAATGTGGCCGGTAAACATTAGAAGTACTTTTGACACCTAAACCAAAAATCATTCAGCGGCTCATCAGTTTTTCCGGTGCAGCATCCGCACGCTTGCATCTTGTTTTTATCATAGCACATAAACTATACTCAATCAATCCTATTTTCACCTCATCACCCCCACCTGCTCAATATTTTGAGCAGGTCAGTGAAACTTGGACCAATCAGGTCCAATTCTCAGATCATCAAACACCACGGAATGAGTCAATTTTCGCCGCTTTCTGACACTGCCGAAAAAAATCCGAAACGGGCATTTTCAGTCACATAGTCTCTCTGTTCGGACCATATCAGTTAGCACCGTCTATGTCTGTTCTTGGCAGGATATTCCGACGCCCCGACCGATTCACTATCAGCACCATCATGCTTCCCTGTCCGAAACCGCCCGGCTTTTATCGTTTGTCTTTCTTACCGCATTGTGATGCTCATTATCCGCAAAAAGTGTGTACATGGCGGCACTTTTCCCTAAAAAACAATTCCCGCCGCAGGAATCTTGCCTTTTCTTCTGTACACAGCTTTCCCTCCATGTTACAATGCGGCGTATTTACTTGCCAGCAGAAATCCAGACCAATTACATCCACACCACCTGAACCGTCCCCCTCATTCCTCAACGAGCAGAATCCTATATCCCGCAGAGCAGTGCAGCTGCTATTCTACTGTATCCGTTCCTGTCTATGACTGTATTGACCTGCGCGTTGCACCAGAGAAAGCGATCTGGCACGTCTATGAAAGCCGTGTCAGGAGCAAGCATATCTGAGTTTCCGCGCCCCATCATATAGACGGAGCCTGATATATCTACGTTGTGGCCGGGGAAAAAGAAGACATCTGCCTGCTCTTTATTATCTACTGTAACCTCTATCTGTCCTGCAAGGCATCCATCAACACCACCAATGTCGAAGGCACCTACATGGAGGTCACCACTCCATAAGTCAGCCGGAAAGGAATCAGCATGCAGAAAAAAACAACCTCCGTTCAGATTGTCCTACCCCAGCACTGCAACGGCTATGCTGTACCGCGTCTTTTCGGCGGTCAGCTCATGGCCTGGATTGATGTCATCGGCGCTGTCGCCGCCCGCCGATATGCCGGAGCCTCCGTTACCACGGTATGCGTAGACCACCTTACTTTCCTGAAGCCTGCCTATCTCAATGACACGATCGTGCAGGAAGCGGTGGTCACCTGGACCGGGCGCACCTCCCTGGAAGTCCGGGTGGACAGTCTGGTGGAGCGCCTGGACGGAAGCCGCGAGCTTATCAACTGCGCCTATCTCGTCTTTGTGGCACTGGACGCACAGGGGCATCCCACGCCGGTACCGCCTTTTCATCCGGAAACAGAAGAAGAGCAGAAGGAATATGAAATGGCTGTGGAGCGCAAACGCCAAAGAACCGGGGCATCTACAGGAGGGACATCAACATGACACAGCACCGCGGCCCTGGGGGCCGCTTTCTGACAGAAGAAGAAAAGAAATCGCAGCCCAAAGTGACCAAGGCCCTGCTCCTGCGTGTCTTTTCCTATCTGAAGCCTTACTCCAGCCGTCTGATTCTTGTGCTGCTTTGCATCTGCGCCGCTTCATTTTTTACGCTTCTTCCATCCATCCTCACCGGTAAAATCATAGACGAAGGCCTGGTCAAAGGCGATCTCCGGTCCCTTGTTTTCTATATCCTGCTTTCTCTGGCCGTTACTCTGGGTTCGAACTTGATTGGTGTTGCCGAGAGCTATATCAACACATGGATTGCCCAGCACATCACCTACGATATGCGCAATCAGATGTATGCCCATCTGCAGAAAATGTCCCAGCGCTTCTTCACCACCACCAGTCAGGGCGACATCATCACGCGAATGACCAGTGATATCGATGGTGTACAGCAGGTCATTACCAGCACGTTCACAAGCATACTTTCCAACATCATCACTCTGATCATCGCAATGATCGCAATGTTCCAAAAGAACTGGATTCTTGCACTTATCGGTATTATCATCGTTCCACTATTTACATTGCCTACCCGCAGAGCCGGAAAAACCCGCTGGAAATATGCCAATGAATCCCAAGAATGCAGGGATAAAATCAATGGAATACTCAATGAGACCCTGTCAGTTTCCGGCCAGCTGCTGAGTAAGCTTTTCGGCAAAGAAACCTATGAATACACTCGCTATGAGCAGGCTAATGGCCGAATGATCCGCCTCAATATCAGGGAAAATATGGCGGGCCGCTGGTTTCGGGTCATCCTGTCCACCTTTACAAGCATCGGGCCTATGCTCATTTACCTAGTGGGCGGTATTCTCATGATCCGGGCTGGTCATAACCTGACCATAGGTGATATCTCTGTACTCGTCGCCCTTCTGGGAAGAATGTACATGCCGGTAAACAGTCTTTTGAATATCCAGGTAGACTGGATCCGATCCATGGCACTTTTTATACGTCTCTTTGCCTATTTCGATATTCCGGTGGAAATCGAAAACGCACCAGATGCCGTCACGCCTGAGCAGGCCGAAGGGAATGTTTCCTTCCACGATGTCAGCTTTGGCTACGAACCCGATCGGCTCGTCCTCAAGCATGTGGACTTTTCCCTCAAAGCCGGACACAGCATCGCCATTGTCGGCCCTTCCGGGTCCGGGAAAAGCACCATCATCAACCTGATTCCCCGGCTTTATGACGTAACAGAGGGCAGTGTCACCTTTGACGGCCACGATGTACGCAAGCTGGACCTCGGCTTTCTCCGCTCTCAGGTTGGTCTGGTATCCCAGGAAACGTATCTTTTCAACGGCACCATCCGCGAGAACCTGCTCTACGCAAAGCCGGATGCTACAGAAGCTGAAATGGAGGAGGCTCTGAAGAAAGCCGCTATTTGGGATTTTGTGGAAAAGCAGCCCGAAAGGCTGGAAACCATGGTGGGCAACCGGGGACTGAAGCTATCCGGCGGTGAAAAGCAGAGGCTTTCCATTGCCCGTGTTCTTCTGAAAAACCCCACTATATTCATCTTTGATGAAGCTACTTCTGCCCTGGATTCCATCTCTGAGCAGAAAATCCAGGAAGCCATTGATCCGATTATCCAGAGCCGGACCAGCATACTGATCGCCCATCGCCTTTCCACTATTCTGGCTGCAGATGAAATCCTTGTGATTCAGGACGGACAGATTGTGGAGCGCGGCCAGCACCGCGATCTTGTCCAGGCAGGCGGCGTGTATCAGCAGCTCTACGAGACTCAGTTTGCCAAGGCACTGAACACAACCACTGAAGTCACTGAGCTGGAAGAATACCTTTGGGGTTCGCAGGTCGCGGACGAGCCGGAGTAATTCCCTCCCTGCATAAAATTGCATTTTCCAGACAGCACTGCAGACTAAAGGCCGTCAATCCTGACGGCTTTTTGTCATTGATAATCAGACATGCGCATCAAATTCTTCTGTATACAATGCAGCGCCTTTCGTCTTAGAAAAAAACCTCCTTAAACAGGAGTCTTTCCTTCTGTACACAGCTTTCCTTCCATGCTACAATGCGGCGTACACTTGCCAAGGGGGATATTACCGCATGAATCAGACCAATTACATCCGCACCGCCTGGAACACGCCTTTCATTCCTCAGCGGGCAGATCCCTATATCATGCAGGACAGTGGCAACTACTATTTTACCGCCTCCGTTCCTGCCTATGACTGCATCGTTCTCCGACAGGCTTCTTCTCTGGAAGGTCTGCGCACAGCTGAAGAACACCCCATCTGGCATGCCCATGACAGCGGTGTCATGAGCAAGCACATCTGGGCTCCCGAGCTTCATCATATTGATGGAACCTGGTATGTCTACTTTGCCGCCGGCGAAAAGGAAGACATCTGGAATATCCGGCCCTGGGTCCTGAAATGCGCAGGCACCGATCCCATTCAAGATGCCTGGACAGAATGCGGCATGCTGCACCGCGCGGACGGTGACACCTTCAGCTTTGAGGACTTTTCCCTGGACATGACCACTTTCTCGCATCGCGGCCAGCGCTATTGCGTCTGGGCGGAGAAAGTCGGCACCGGGAAGAAGATTTCAAACCTCTATATCGCGGAAATGGAAGATGCGCTTACCCTGAAGACCCCGCAGATGCTGCTCACGTCGCCCACCTATGCCTGGGAGCGTCATGGCTTCTGGGTCAATGAAGGCCCTGCCTTCATCTGTGAAAAGGACCGCGTCTTCATCACCTATTCCGCTTCTGACACCGGTCCGGCTTACTGCATGGGCCTCCTGTGGGCAGATGCCGATGCGGACCTCATGGATATTTCTGCATGGCACAAGAGCCCTCGTCCGGTATTCGGCACACGGGAAGACCGCGGCCTTTACGGTCCTGGACACAACAGCTTTTTCCGGGATACCGAGGGACAGGCCTACATGGCATATCATGCGCGGCCCTACGATGAGATCATCGGAGACCCGCTGTATGATCCCAACCGGCACGCCTTCGTTATGAAGCTCACCTTTGACCATGATCTCCCCGTGTTTGACACAGACAATCAGCTATTTCAGTAATCCTCTCTGATTACAAAAAGGACATCCGGCCTTTCACAGCCGGATGCCCTTTTTGGATTTGTCGAAATTCAGTCCACAGTTATTATTTGCTCAGATCGACTTCTTCAGCGGTCGTGTTCAGCATATGAGTGGAATTACCAGCATCATAGGCAGCAGCACGCTCGTCGATAACTTCCTGATAACCCGCATCCAGGTATTCCTGGGCATACTGAGCATACAGCGCGTCGAATTCCTCGGGAGCGCACATGGTCAGCTTGTCACGGTATTCCTTGTACAGGTTGGTCAGAACGGTCTGATACTCGCCTTCCTTTTCCATGGTCACGGAGAACTTGGCATTGTCGATAGCCCAGCCAGCATCACGGACAGCTTCCTTGTCATGATACCAGTTGATGATGTCCTCAGTGAAGTCCTGGGGCAGGTCATGAGGCAGGTTGTTCTTGATCATGTCCTCAATGCTGCCAGCCTGACGGGCCTCAATGGTAATGCACCAGTAGTCCTTGTTGCTGCTGAAGCCCTGCTTGTATTCGCCGTCATAATCGCTGACAGTCACAGGCAGACCATTCTCGTCATAGTTGAAGTTTGCTCCTTCAACGCCCCACTGGAACGGGAACAGGTTTTCAGGCTGGGTCAGCCATTCCATGTACATCCAGGCAGCCTTGATCTGATCTTCGCTTGCGAAGGCGGAGAAGCCGACCATCATGCCGAAGGGGTTGTCAGTACGGTAGCCGGGGTTGGTGCCCATTTCAGTATCAATCTTGCCGCTCACGGGAGCGATGGCCAGTTCCGCATCGGGATTGGCTTCATAGAAAGCAGTCAGCCAGTCCATATTGGCAGAGATATATCCACCGTAGGAATAATACTCGCCGTTGATGAAGTTGGTCTTCTCGTCTTCAGTGCCGGTGAGATAGTACTCAGGATTGAGCAGGCCGGCATTGTACTTGTAGTTCTCGTTCTTGAGCAGCTTGTAGTTGGGTTCCCAGCCCAGAGCGGGGATGTTGTAGTCGCCGTACATGGCCCACTCTTTTTCGTCCAGGGGCCAGGTGCGCCACTGATAGTTCTGGTCAGAGCCCACACCGGTGATCATAACGCCGCCGGCGGGATGAGCGGCAATGCCGGCATCCTTGATCTTCTGCATGGCATCGTTGAACTCAGTGGTGGTGGTAGGCACATGATCATAACCGACCTGCTTCAGCCAGTCCATGCGGACGAAACTCTGGAAGGTGTAGGAGGTGTCATAGTAGGGGCGCAGAGCAGCGGCAAAATAGGTTTCGCCATTGATCTGGGTGTAGGTCAGCTGGTTGTTGTCCACCATGCGCTGATAGTAGGTGGGAGCCACAGCTGCGAAGTCTTCCATGTTGAAGGTGGCCAGATATCCGTCAGCCGCCCACTGAGTGACCTTGGGATAGTCATATTCCATCAGCACGGTGGGCAGGTCTTCTGCGGCCGCCAGCATGGAATACTTGGTCATAACATCCGTACGGGGGATGGCCACATACTTCACGGTCACGTTGTACTTGTCGCCGAAGTTTTCCTGAATCCACTTGGTCCAGTAGTTGTCTTCCACGTTCGGAACACCAGCCTGTCCGCGGTCATACACCGGGATGGTGATGGTCACGTTCTCAGCAAAGGGTTCCCACGCAGTCGCTTCTTCAGCGGAAGCCATGGGCAGGAGTGACAGCATCATCATTGCTGCCAGAGTCAGGGCCAAAAGCTTTTTCATGATTGTTCCTCCTTCTATTCTTTGTTATCTTCAGCGGCCTCTGCCGCGGATAACCAGGATCAGCCTTTCACGGCGCCGACCATGACGCCCTTGACGAAGTATTTCTGCAGGAAAGGATAGACGCAGATGATGGGAAGCGTGGCAAACATGATGCATGCCGACTGGAGCACCTCAGGCGTGCTGGTCACTTCAATGGCTTCGGACAGAGTTGCCGTCTGCGCTTCCGTGGCGGAGGCCACCAGCTGATACAGCTTGTACTGGATCATCTTCAGGCCTTCCTGGGTAATGTAGTACTTGTTGTCCGCATAGGAGTTCCAGCGGCCCACCGCATAGAACAGGGACAGCGTGGCCATAATGGGCATGGACAGAGGGAGCACAATCTGGAACAGGATCTGGAAGTTGCTGGCCCCGTCCAGGAATGCGGCTTCCTCCAGGCTGTCCGGGATGGTGCTCTGGAAGTAGTTCTTCATGATCAGCATGTTATAGGACGAATAGATCAGCGGAAGAATCAGCACCCACATGGTATTGAGCATGTTCAGGTTCTTATAGAGCAGATACGTGGGAATCAGACCGGCGCTGAAGTACATGGGAATCATGAGAATGACCGTCAGTACGGCTCTGCCCTTCAGACGCTTCTTGGAGAGCGGATAGGCTGCGCAGATACAGGTGATCATGCCCAGCACCGTGAAAATCAGCACCAGCTCCACGCTGTAGAGGAAGGAATGCACCAGCGTTCCATCCTGGAAGATGGAGGTGTAGGCATCAAAGTTGAGTCCCTTGGGCCAGAGCACCACGGATTTCTGCATGACTGCCGTATTGCTGGATACCGACTTGGCAGCCAGATGAATAAAGGGAAGAATACACGTAAGACACAGGATCACCAGAATCAGGATAATCAGAAAATCACCGATGGAAAACTTCCGGATGGCGTGCGAGCCATCATTTACGGTATCAAATTCCTTGACCTTTTCCTTTGCCATGCCCGCCACCTCCTTACAGCAGTCCGTCTTCGCCAAGGGCTTTGGCGAATCTGTCACTGATGAGCACCAGCATCAGCCCGACCAGTGACTGGAACAGACCCACAGCCGTTGCCATGGAGAATTTCGAGTTGGCCAGACCTTTCTCATAGATGTAGATGGCCAGCTGGTACTGATAATCCCTTACCTGTGTATTGGCAAACACATCCAGGCGTTCATAGTTGCTCCCCATGAGCTTGCCCAGGTTCATGATCAGCAGCACCACGATGGTGGAACGGATGCCCGGCAGGGT
>CACYNZ010000186.1 GCA_902775835.1 uncultured Eubacteriales bacterium
TGGCCCTTTTAATCCGACTGGAATTGGCCCTTTTCATTCGACGATTTTTGGCCCATATTACCCGACGTTTATTGGCCCTTTTTTCCCGACGCTAATAGTGCAACCATTTCGGATCCATAGCCCTTTCTCCAGTGTTCAGGGAACAGCATCAGGCCGATTTCCCCGCTGTCGCCGTGAACTGTCAGGCTGCATTCTCCGATGACTTTGCCGTCATGCAGAACCATCATCTCGTGATCATTCGAAGTCAGTCCCCTGATCCATGCGGCAGCGTATTCCCTGTCCTGAATCATCCCGGGCACATACCTCACCACGTGCGGATTGCCCGTCAGCGCCATCAGGGTATCTACGTCCCGAACAGTTATGGCCCGAACCGAAATGCTTCCGTTTTTCTGGTTCATATTTCTTTCCCCATCTTCATTCATCATTTCTGAGCAGATACTTGTTGCTGACAACCTTCATTGAAAGCGACGCGCTGATCAGCGGACAGAATACAGGCTCAGTGGGCCGGATCACAATGCCCTCCTTTTTTCCGCCATTGGGATAGTCGCCGTCCGCTCTCTTCAGCAGTGCTTCAACGGTCGGATATCTGGATGGCAGGTCTGTTCCGGTTTCCTCAATCGGTACCATTGTCATGCCCAGTGCTTTCGTGATCTCCTGCATCCGTTTCAGACCGACCCGCATGCCATTTTCGCGAACGGTGAAAACATACCATTCCGGTTTTATCAGCCGCAGGCGGTTTTTCTGGATTCCCGGCGCGCACAGTTCGCCCTGAACCGTCAGTGTCCTGAGGCCTGCTTCTTTTACGAAGGCTTCCATTTTTTCCTGATAGCCCCGCTCGTTCACCAGATTATAGAAGGAACTGGATCCGTCGTTCCTGTACTCGTAATTGTGTCCGGTGACGTGGAATCCATCTTCATCGATTCCGATGGAATGGGAAGCGCCATCCATCTTCGTGCTGATGTAATACTCCAGTCCGGCGAAAGCCTGAATCAGTTCAGGATTTTCCTGCACCCGCGTCTCATCTGTGTGCGGAATATCATATGGCAGGGTTCCGATCACATTTCCACCAGTGGTGGCCTTTTCTTCAATTTCCCATTTCCGCACACCCAGGCACTCCGTTACATCATCGCCGATCCCGGCAGGAGATGGAAGTTCCGGGAACTGGCTCACAGGCAGCAGCAGGCCCTGGGAGATCTGCCCTCTGAAGGTCATGGTACGCAGCCTGAAGCCTTCACCCATGATATCCGTTTTCTTGTAGCAGGATTTCCGCAGAAATTCGAATTCGGACCGGACCGGCAGAAAGCTGTCGATCTGGAAATATACCGCCAGATCCATAGGCTGAAACTGACCTCTGTTTACAACACACTGCCAGCCAAGCACATGCGCCAGCTCGATCCTGTCCGCTCCCTCAATTGGTTCTATGCTCCAGACCCTCTGGATGCTTGCAAGTTTTCGGCTCATTCTTGATCCCTTCTTTTCCTTGATCATCGTATTACTCAACCAGGATCAGGACACGAACATCGCTCAGCGTAATGTTCAGGTCCCGGTCTTCCCATGAAAGCCCTCTGTTGTATGCCCATACCCGGTCCATAACCGCCTGATTGAAGCCACGAAGAATGCTGCGGCTTCCATAAGGCTCCGTGTACTCAAAATACTGATACGCTTTCTTGATCTCCGCATCCAGATTCTGATACTCTCCGATTGACAGCATGTCTTCGGTATCGATTTCATTTTCATCCGGATTGCTCAGGTATCGGCACACGTCCTGACGCGGAAAAAAACCGCAGTATTCCGGCATACTGAGATTCACCTTATCGAACCAGGAGCCCTCAACGATATACCATCTGCAATAGCCATAGTTTCCGGATCCATAAAGGATTCCCTTTTCATCTGAACACGTTTCCCGTACGCCATCTGAAAGGTCATCCGGCGCTCCCATCACTGACTCCGCGTCACAGTCCCATTCGATTGCCTGGAGAACCATGCTCTGTCCTGTAACGCAGGGCACGATGGACAGTTTTCCCCTGGAATCATACTGATAAAAGTCTATGCCGTGCCATTTTCCATTGACTCTGGCTTCCGTATAGCCTGTCACATAAACGCTCATAATTCTCCCTCAGCCATCAGCATGGCGCGTATTGCATTCAGCTCTTTTTGTCTGGAATGCCTGCTGTAGGCGATCTCAGCCTCCATAACCTGATTGTGCAGTACTCGCTCATCTTCGCTCTCTTCGTCAAAAGAGCAGCCAATGCTCTTTTCCAGATCGGCTTTGACTGTTTCCCATGGGATTGTCTTTGCCGTGCCGGACTCAATTTCTTCCATGGCTTCATCCAGTTTCTGCCGCTCTGCCTCCAGTGTTTCCTGTTCAAAGCCAAAAAAGGAAGCACTGTTCAGCACATCCGCCATCAGTTCATACATGTATCGTTGGGTCAAGGGTGTATCCGCTACCAGAAAGCCGACGACTTCAGCCTGATCGGTAAGTTCGCAGCCATAATCCGGCGCTTCGCAGCCCTGTGCAAGAAGCTCATCCACATGAACCAGTCCGGCTGACTGATCGTGCATCCCGTTCCTTATGATCCGATGCACATACACAAGTCCCCGGTGCCCGTCTTCCGGTTCCTTTACCGGGATGGTCCGGAGCCTGTCAATATACTGGCGGATCCGGTCAGTCCACGCGTCTCTGATTTCCCTGATGGTCCTGTCCAGCCAGGATCTGTTACAGTCATACTGGATTGGATCATTGAACAGGTACGCTCCGATCAGGCGGTCTGTATCAAGCTCTTTCAGCCATTCCTGTATAGTCTTCATTCCTGTTTCGCCTCCCCGAATACGCGGATGGATTCAAACAGCAGCGTTAGTCTGTCCACATCCTTCTCCGTATGATAATGCCCGGCATACCAGTGTCCATATGTCAACCGGTTCTCAATGGCATCCAGCCATGTTTCCGTGCTTTTATCCACCCGGCTCTGATCGATCCCCGGCAGGAACACCTCCACCGGTTCATACTTGAGCGGAGTTGTGTGGGAGAGCACGACATCCACCTTCCATTCCCGGCATGCCAGCGCTTTCTCCACCCGTGCCTTAATTTCCGCGTCGGGCTGTTCATCCGCCCACCAGTTCCAGCCCATGGCAAGACGATACTGCTTGTCTACACTGTAAGCGCCGCCCATCACGATCGTCTGCAGCCCGTCAAAATTGTATACTTCGCCATCCATCCCGAAGAGGAGATTGGGATACCGGTCCTCAGCATACACCTTCCCTCCGTTCCAGAAACCGGTATGGTAGGAAGGAATCGATGCGGGCCGCATCTCATGATTACCATGAATGGAAAAGATCGTGATGGGCATTTCGGCCATGTACTGCTTGGCCCGCTGATCACGCCAGTTCCCGTAGTAGTTGAATCCGGCATCGCCCAGGATGATCATGACGTCATTCCTGTCAGGATGCATTTCCCTGCAGAATCGCTCTATTCTGGAAAAATCCCCGTGGGTATCACCGGTGATATAGTACATTCCGTTTCACCTCATTTTCGCACGTCCGGATGCTGAATCACAGCAGGTACGACCGGTTTCATATTTTTCAGTGCGCAGGGCGGGAGTTGAACCCGCATGCCTTTTCAGGCACCAGAGTTTGAGTCTGGCATGTCTGCCTTTTCATCACCTGTGCATATGGCGGAGTGAGAGCGATTCGAACGTTCAGGCACATTGCTGCGCCGCCTCCTTAGCGGGGAGGTGCCTTACCATTAGACTATCACTCCATGGAAAGGTTCCGGCCCGATTCGAACGGGCGTTGAGCAGATTTGCAGTCTGCTGCCTGACCACTCGGCCACGGAACCATCTGCGTCGGGAAAGGAATCCGAACCGCGCCCTGTCAGCTCAGGGCAGACGATCTTGCCAATTTCCTGTCCCAACATGCAATCCCTGCGGGAATTGAACCCGCATTACCGTCTTGAAAGGGCGGTGTCCTGACCAGTTAGACGAAGAGATCACGTGCAGTCCCGAAGGACTGCCTTCCATATTGTCAGGCATTACTAAGATGCCTGTGTGCGGACGATGATCGCATCCATCGTCGTATCGAACACGGATGCCAGCACCACCAGATTATCCAGGGTAGGCATAGACGTTCCGCGCTGCCACTTGTAGATAGCCTGAGGTGTGGAGAAACCGAAAATATCCTGCAGATCCTGAACGGACAGCCCATTTTGCTGCCGCATCCGGACAATGTTGTTTCCGGTTGCAATCATATCGATTGCGGGCAGGGCTCCCATATGAAATCACTCCTTTCTCTTCTTCAGCAAAACAAAAAGCCGTCTGCCCTGATTGAGCAGACAGCCAGAAAAAGCATCTCCAGAAAATCATTTCCCGCGATGTATTTCTTTTCTCCAGTGCATCATTTCAGGACATTGCAAAGCAACGCGCAGTGTCTGTGAACCACTGCACGCCCGGAATTCGATATGTTCACAAAGCATAATCACCCAGGTGTTGCGCAACATTTCGAATTTCTCCTTTCGCTTTGGGCAATGCCCTTCTTTCAAAATCATCATACTCCATCCCCTGCTGTTTGTAAAGAAACCTGTAGTATAATTTCACCTGATTTCAAGGCGGCAGCCACAGAGGATGGAGCAGACGGCCGAATGTGTCAGAACCATCCGCGACAGTACCATTTTCTGTAATCATGCCTGCCCATTCCGCACTTCCTGCAGAAGCATACCAGGATATATCGGACAAGAATCAATGATTTTATCGGAGATACAGCATGATTGTGATCCGTTATTTGTTCTTGTCATCTTTGCTGTACGATAAAAACCTTGCAGGCATTTTCCTGCAAGGTTTTCGTGGAACATGCCGTATTCGAACCGGTGACCTCTGCCATGCGAATGCAGCGCGCTGACGAAGTATCCGTACTTACTCCCCACGGATTTATTCTACCAGAATGAACCAGGCGATATCCTGAATGACCTGGTCATCCATCCTGGCATCCCGGGCATAGGCAGCTGATCCTTCCCCCTTTTGACCGGGCATGAACAGATGGGTCAGTCCCGGATAGGAAATCATCCGCCAGTTGCCCTTTTCCCCGAAGTTTTCCTGCCAGATGGAGAAATCTGTCATGGTCACCTGGTAATCTTCCTCTCCCTGCAGAAGCAGTACCGGCTCCGTGATTTCTTCCGCCGCCTGCAGGATATCGTATGCGGCCAGCCATTTCCAGTAGGAAGCATAGACATCGGCAACGGTGTCATCCTCCGTCATAGCGTCCAGATCCTGCAGCCGATCCAGTTCGGCAAACAGCGCATCCTTTTCCGCCTGCTGCTCCTCCGTGATTTCCGGAAGCAGGGAATACAGAAAATCATACTGTTCTCTCATCAGCACATCCAGAGGGCGTGGCGATGCCGCCATCATGATGTATCCGCGGGCTTTCACAGGAGCCTGTTTCAGCTTTTCAGCAATAGCCGGAACGGCGTTCCCTCCCAGGCTGTGGCCCAGCACAAAGATTCTTTCCGGATCAATCCTGTCCTGGCCGGCCAGCATCTGCACCGCGTTCACGGCGTCTTCGATGGTTTCATCTTCGAGAGAAATGTCCTTCTTTGCTGCCAGCTCCGCACCGTAAACATAGGTGCGCTTGTCAAAACGGTAAACGGCAATTCCATTCCCGGCAAGTCCTTCTGCCAGATCCCGGAACGGCTTCAGATTTCCGATGCTTTCATCCTTGTCGCTGGGACCGGAGCCTTGCAGAAGAACGACTGCCGGAAAGGGGCCTTCCGCCTTAGGCACAGTGAGAATGCCCGGAAGCTCTCCGAGAGAGGAAACCGGCAGATTCAGTTCAATGCTGTCAAAGGCATCCGACTCACTTTCCTCCTCTCCCATGCCTCCGGTATATGCGCCGGTCTGCAGTCCCGCAATCGCACCGTCCTGCGCAATCAGAAGCAGGTCTGCCGACATAGCTGAAAAGACACAGGGCACATGAAAGACTTTGTATCCGGATACTTTCTCCTCGTATGCAGGAAAGATCTTCTCAACCGTTCCAAGAGCTGCAATCTGTTTAGCCAGCCCGCTCATTCCGCCGACGGAAACCGCCGCGGATTCCATCTGCGCAGTCATCTGCCACACTCCGTCCAGCGTTTCCGGATGGTCCCCCAGAAAGACGATCATCCATTCATCCGCGTCCGCAGAGGTTTCCATTTTCCGCCTTTCCTGTACTTCAGCTGCTCCTGCGCAGGCTGTCAGCAACAGGATCAGGGCTATCATCAGGGATACAGGCTTCTTCAGGCTGCTTCGCATTTTCTATTCCTCCTACCTTCTGTCCGCTTCTGCAAACGCTTTCTTCTGTTTTCAAATGGTCAGGCTGGTATGTGTGGAGATGCGGACCGCCTTCAGCTTCAGATAAATTATTACTGAAATCCATTAATATTAAGGATTCTGGGCATTGGGATTCTTCATTTCCTATTTTGCGTCAAAAACGCTGTAAAAATAGGAAAATCGGTTTGTTACAAAACTCCTCACACATGAGTGCGTGACACGACCATTTGAAACTGACAGATTGTTAATGCCGGTTTTATTCAGGTTTATCACTTAATTCTGCTTCAATCTCTTCAATCGTAGGCAGGCTGCTTTTAAAGTTGTCTGGTACCAGATGTGTTAACTGATAACTGGAAATACCCAAAGGCTGACTTGTGGCTTCCAGCGCGTACTGTGCCTGTACTTTATCCATATCTTTGCAAACCAGCAGGCCGAGCGTTGGCTGATCTTCCGGCATTTTCATCTGATGATTGACTGCCACCACATATGCCCCAAGCTGTCCCATGTGACCGGGTTCAAATCGGGTAGCCTTTACTTCCACTACCACATAACAATGAAGTTTGGCGTGATAGAAAAGCAAATCAATGAAATTCTCTGTTTCGCCCATTTCCACCCGGACTTCGCGGCCCATCAAAGCAGAGCCAGCGCTTAACTCAAGGAGAAACTTCTCTGTATTCGCCAGCAATGCATCCTTCAATTCCTTTTCGTCATACTTTTCCCGCAACGTTAGGAAGTCGAAGTTGTAAGGATCTTTTGTCATGGCCTGTGCCAGGTCACTTTGCGGATCAGGCAACAAGCGCTGAAAATTCGTCAAGGCTTTTCCTTGACGCTCAAATAGGTCGGTATCAAGAAAATTCAAAAGCACAGCTCTTGACCAATTGTTTTCCAGAACTATCCGCACATAGAATAAAGCTTTATCCGAATCGTGGCGGCATGCATTGATAATGGCCACATGATGCCCCCAAGGGATACGAAAGATAGTATCTTCAGGCAATTCGTCAACAAGTTGTTGACGAATTGCGACTTCTCCAGAATCGTCAACAACTTGTTGACGATTTTCTGTGATAGGATACATCTCGTAGAAATACCGCATGTATTTCAGGTTTGTTACTGAGAATGAGTGAACATTCGGAAAAATATCTTGGAGATCGGCACTGACCGCTTTATAAAAGCCTGTTCCATATGCCGCGTTTTCACTCATGCGGGAAATGTCTTTGCCGAGGCTCCAGTAAAAGCGAAGCATCTCATCGTT
>CACYNZ010000187.1 GCA_902775835.1 uncultured Eubacteriales bacterium
CCAGGATAGCCGCCTCATTCATGACATTCTCCAGATCCGCACCGGCAGCATAGGGCATGCGCTTGGCGATATTGTCCAGATCCACATCCTTTGCCAGGGGCTTGCCGCGGCTGTGCACCTTCAGAATGGCCACGCGGCCGCGCTGATCCGGATAATTCACCGTCACCTGCCGGTCAAAACGTCCGGGACGCATCAGTGCCGGGTCCAGAATATCACGGCGGTTCGTGGCTGCCATGACAATGACGCCCTCATTGACCGCAAAGCCGTCCATCTCCACAAGCAGCTGATTCAGGGTCTGCTCACGCTCGTCATGTCCGCCGCCAAGACCTGCACCCCTATGCCGGCCGACCGCGTCGATCTCGTCGATAAACACGATGGAAGGCGCAGCCTTCTTGGCCTGATCAAACAGGTCACGCACACGGCTGGCGCCGACACCGACAAACATTTCCACAAAGTCGGAACCTGAAATGGAAAAGAAAGGCACGTTCGCCTCGCCGGCCACAGCCTTGGCCAGAAGCGTCTTGCCGGTTCCGGGAGGGCCCACCAGGAGCACGCCCTTGGGAATGCGCGCACCGAGTTCGGTATAGGTCTTCGGATTCCGGAGGAAATCCACCATTTCCTGGAGTTCTTCCTTCTCTTCGTCAGCCCCCGCCACATCCGCAAACGTAATCTTGTTCTTGCTGGGATCCTGCATCCGTGCCGTGCTCTTGGAGAAGTTCATGGCGCGGTTGCCGCCCATCTGGGAGCGCATAATGAAAATCCACAGCGCGCCAAACAGGATAATCTCAATCAGGAAGGGCAGGTAATCCACCCACCAGGACCGCGCTTCCGGTGCACGGTATTCCAGCGTAAAGGGAAGATCATGCACCGAGATGCTTTCCAGAGCCACGCCTTTCTTGGAAGCCGTCATCTGCCGGGCAGTCATCAGGAAATCACTGCCGATGGTGGTTTCAAAGTCGTAGTCCTGCTCCGGGAAGGCATTCGCACTCACCGCACTGTTCTTCTTCAGACCGACAAGCGAATTGTCGCGGACGGCCACAGCGCTGACCTGACCATTCTCAATCATCTGCAGCAGTTCCGGATATTCAATCCGCTTGCTTACAGCCTGGGGCATGCTGTTGTTGAGCATGACCGCAATCAGGAGGAGCACACCGAGCATGATGGCATAGCTGATGAGCCCACGGGTGGATTTCTTCAAGGGGTTGGTCCTCCTTATATACTAATTCAACGAAGAGGGATTATAACATGTCCTGAAAAAGCATGCAAACTCAGGAATAAATCTCAGGCTTGAGCACACAGATGTCCGGAAGATTCCTGTATTTTTCCGCATAGTCCAGACCGTATCCCACAACGAAGGCATTGGGAATCGTGAAGCAGAAGTAGTCGGCTTTCAGATCCACGGTCCGGCGGGACGGCTTGTCGAGGAGCGTGGCAATCTTGATGGAAGCGGCTCCGCGGTCCTTCAGAATATTCCTGAGGAAGTTCAGCGTGGTGCCCGTGTCCACGATATCTTCCACGATCAGCACATGCTTGCCCGCAATATCATTATCCAGGTCCTTGCGGATCCGCACATTCCCCGTGCTGCTTGTCCCGTCGCCATAGCTGGAAACAATCATGAAATCCTCCGTGATCGGAAGATCCAGCTCCCGGATCAGATCGCAGTAAAAAATGGAAGCGCCTTTGAGAATGCATACCACCACGACTTCCTGGCCTTCATAATCCGCCGTGATCATCGCGCCAACCTTGCGCACCGCCTGGGCAATCTCTTCTTTGGTAACCAGAATTTCACTCGTTGCCTCATACAGTTTTGCCGTCTTCTCCATACCTTCCATCCTTTCTCATAACCAGAGTATCTCACCGGTCCATTCGGCTGTCACAGCTTTCTCCGCGCCGCTGAGCCGCGGCACATCCCCGCAGCCCACGCCGCAGACCCATAAAACCTCATGTCCCCGGCACACGAGCGGGATGCTGTCCCGGAAAGGGGCATCCACATGCCGGTTCACCAGATAATCCTGAAGACTCTGACAGTGTCCGAATCCGAAAGGCCGGATCCAGTCGCCTGCTGCGCGGAAGCGCACCTGCGTGCCGTCCAGGAATCCTTCCGGAAACGCCTGGGTGCGCTTTCCGTCCCCCGGAATGCCGGCATAGGAATGAATGACCATCTCAGGCACCGGCAGCGGTCCTGCTCCGTCAAGATGCAGATGCGACCACCCGCATACGGCTTCCATGCCGCCCGGCAGCTGCAGCCGCTTTCCGGCCTTTCCCATAGCCAAGCGCATTCAGCTTCCGGGTATGCTCCTGGTCCAGGTGCCGCTCCTTCCGCTCGGGCGCAAACTGCTGCCACCACCGGCGGAGTACCGTATCCCTGAGTCCATCCGGCATGGAACGCAGAGCACTGAGCCTGAGTGCCGGAATATCAAGGCGCACGCCCGGCCAGGTCTGCGCCAACGTTTCCAGGGCATCGTGCTCGCGTGCGGCCGTCTCTGCGAGAAGACCCAGCCGGGCCTCACAGCCCGGTGCAAGCAGTTCCATCTGCGGCAGCAGATGATGGCGCACACGGTTGCGGAGATAATCATCCTCCGCATTGGTGGCATCCTCCTGCCAGGCCTGTCCTTCTTCCCGCAGCATGCTTCTCAGATCCCCGGGCGTCATGCCCAGAAGCGGGCGAACCACCTGCATGCCCTCGTAGTCCGAGTACACGCGCATGCCCGCAAGTCCCTGCACACCGCTGCCCCGCAGAATATGCAGCATCACCGTTTCCGCCTGATCCCCGGCATGGTGGGCCAGAGCCAGGCAGGCGTATCCGTCTTCCTCCAGTGCCTGTTTCATGCATCGGTACCGTTCGCGTCTTGCCCAGCCTTCGCCCGGGTGCGCCGGCGGCACCAGATGAAAGACCCTGAGTGGAATTCCATGTTTCCGGCACACTGCCCGGACAAATGCTTCATCCGCGTCCGCCGCGCTCCCCCGGAGTCCGTGATGGACATGCACGCAGCCGAAGGCACGGCCTTTTTCTTCCCGCTGCTTCAGAAGCAGCAGCACCAGCGCCGTGGAATCCGCACCGCCGGAAAAACCGGCAAGCACGGGCGAGGGCATTTCCGGCATGCCGGATTCCAGCCGATCCAACAGACGCATGTTACTGCTTCGGTCTCAGCGGCGCCGCGCATCCTGAGCACGGAAGCAGGCTCTTGAACGCGTCGTCACTGATATGGGAATAGGTGAACGACCCTTTCAGCGGCCGGTATTTCTCGCCCACCAGCGCACACTCGGGGTCCGCATGATAGTAGGAGCCCCCGTCCGGATTGTAATACAGCACCTGATCCGCAGCTGCGGGCTGCGGCGTCGGAGGCTGGGTGATTTCCGCGGAAAATGTGGTGGCTTCCGCTTCCTCATGAGAGGAAAGGGACTTGGGATCCACATACCAGGTGCCGTCCTCGTTGAGCATGATAATCCGGAACAGGTATGTTTCCGGATCCTTGCCCGTCTGCTTGTCCACGCGGATGGTCACTTCCACATTCCGGCTGCTGTCGTTGACCGTTCCGGACACATTGCCGAAGGTATACTCAAGCGGTCTGCGGTTGGCGAGGATCCGGAAAAGCTCCGTTCTTGCCTGTACATCATCGCCGAAGGACCGGCGCCAGGACGGCGCGCAGTAATTCAGCATGCTGTCGATATTGTTGGCTTCCCAGAAATACAGGAACGACTGAATGCTCTCCTGCATCTGCACAGTGGAATTGTCCACTTCCTCCGTCGGGGCTGGTGCCGGCGTTTCCGGAAGCGGGGTTGTTTCCACCGGCTGTACAGCACTCTCACCGCCGCCTGATGCCTGCTGGGACGCCGGCGAACCTCCGTCGGAAACCCTTGTCGGATCCCCGCCTGAAGGCAGCACCATGCCCAGCACGCTCACCAGCATGCACGCGGCAAGCAGTGCCGAGACCAGGATACGGGTATTTCTGGAAAATGCCTGCTGCATCCACAGCCAGATCAGACCCAGCGCGCCGAATCCCAGCACAAGAAAACGGAACAGCGGGATACCGGGCTGCATCAGGGAAAGCACCAGAAACACCACGGTGCCTGCGGGCAGCAGGATATTCAGAACCTGCTCCAGGATCATCTTGTTTCTGTTTTTTCCGTTCTGTGCCTGGTAACCAACCTGGCCCTGGGGAAAGCCCATGCCCGGTACAGGCTGCGGCGGATACACCGGGCTCGGCTGTCCCTGGCCCTGGACATATCCGCCCTGACGGGCATAGGGATTGGCCTGCTGACCATAGGCGCCCGCCTGAGGCGGGACGGCATTCATATTCTGGGGCGGGTACGGCGCCTGTCCGTTCCCCAGGGGCTGTACCGGGTTCTGGCGCGCATAGGGGCTGGCCTGCTGCGCATAGGGATTTCCGGCCATACCCTGACCGGGCTGACGCGGATAGGCATTTCCTGCCGCACCCTGCTGGGCATAGGGATTGCCTGCCATACCCTGCCGGGCATATGCCGTGCCCTGCTGGGCATACGGATTCCCTGCCATCCCCTGCTGGGCATAGGGGTTACCGGCCATGCCCTGCTGGGCATATGCCGCGCCCTGCTGAGCATAGGGGTTTGCCGATGCGTTCTGGCGGGCATAGGGATTGGCTCCCGCATTTCCTCCGGCCTGCTGGTTCGCCGCCGGATTCACGCCGCCGGCCTGCCCCTGAACCGGATATGCCTGCGGCGCAGGCTGGCCTGTCCGCTGGCCCTGCCAGCTGTTCTGCTGATAGGCCTGATAGGGATTCTGCTGATTCTGTACATTTCCCTGGGCAGCGCTGCCCTGGGAACCTTTCTGCTGTTTTCTTCCGAAACTGTTCATTTCCGGCACCTTCTCCTCTGCACTCCGCTGCGGTCATGTATACCATCCGGAGGCGGGGTTTCATGGTATGGTCTGGTTAATCCATACCATCTTATAGTATATCACCAAACCAAGCATTGGCAACAGATTTTGGGCCGTCATACATGTGAAAAGATTTGAAACAGACTTCCCGGAAGCCACCCCGGCCGCGCGTTCCTTCGGAAGGAAAAAAAGCACCGGAACGCCTGAGCAGGACGTTCCGGTGCTCGATGAAAAACCGCATTCCTCCCGGTCCGGTCAGGATGCGGATATTGCCCGGATGCATGCTTATTACACCGGTAAAATCTCCGGGAGCAAGGCAGACAGTTTTTCGAAAGATTCCTGGGAGATCGCGTGCTCAATGGCACAGGCTTCCAGATCCGCCGTTTCTTCATCCACGCCGGCTTTTTCAAGGAGCTTTCTGAAATACCTGTGCTTGCGGAGCGTGTTTTCCGCAATAGCCCTCCCCTTTTCCGTAAAATGAATCATCTTTTCCTCATCCAGCAGAAGATATCCCTCCGCACACAGCTTGGACATTGCAACGCTCACCGACGGCTTGCTCACGTCCATCTGGTTCACCACATCCACCGACCTGCAGTGGCCTTTTTTCTCGAGAATCAGCAGAATTGCTTCAAGATAATCATCTCTGGATTCATGCCGGTCAAACCTCTGATACACCGGTCTTTCCTCCTTTTGACGGCCCGCTTCTACGTCTCCATTCAGTTTCCAATAGAATCTTCTTATGGAAGGAAATCAGAAAACAGCAAACAGATTTCCTGCAAAAACGTGATTTTCTGTCATGGTTGACCCGCGTACCGCACATTGTATATAGCATATTGTGCTTTTTCTGTTTCGTCAAGCGTATTTTTTTGTTTCTGCATGCATTCGTTTTGACTCTTTTTCCCAAAAAGAAACCGTCCCTTCCAAAACGGAGGGGACGTACCGCTTATTCTTCATACTCGAAGGGAAAATCCAGATCAAAGGCATCCACAAGACGTTCAAAGATCATGGGCTCATCTGCTCCCGCGTCCGTGTCAAGAAGCATCTCGCCCTCCTCAAAGCGGACAGAAAAGCTTCTGCCTTCCTCCAGGGTCAGGATTCCATTCCGTATATGCCCGGCAGATGTGCGCTCATCGTCAATCCAGGTGATTTCGTTTTCCCCGTTCATCAGGACCATGATGCGGGCCCTCGCTTCCCCGTCCGGCATATCCGGTCCGAAGAGCACCCACACTTCCGGAGAGTCTCCGGTAAAATGCGCAGATGTGAGAGGCGCGTCCTTTTCAAAAACCGCCATGGTGCCCGTCTCATCCAAGGGAAGCTGCAGTGCTCCGTCCGCCTCCGCCGTCAAAAGCACCGTTTCCTGATGCACTTCGAGCTGAATCCCTTCCTGGTGCTCTGTCCATTTCAGCGGCATGCTTTCCCCGGTCTGCAGATCACGCAGCCGGCCCTCGCCGCCGGGACAGAGCAGCAGTTCCGCGTTGCTCATGCCCAGGTCCGCGGGACGCACGGTCATGCCCCCGTACAGAACCCGGGTGCACCGGTAAGCCTGCGCCTCCATGCGTTCCATGAGCAGACGCAGACCGCCCCGGACAGCTTCCAGACTGTGCCCGTCCTGACGGACCAGCGTCCACACGAGAAGGGCTTCCGTGCCAAGGGATTCCATATCATAGCGCGCGTGCTCCGTCTCAAGGATCCGTCCCTGATATACCTGCGTTTCCGCATGCCCGGCGCTCACGAGCAGGACCGCCAGAAGTGCGGCTCCTATCATGCTCAAGATGTTTCGCATACCCTTCACTGCTCCCGCACAAAATGAATCACCATATAGTCCATATCCCGTGTCAGCGTTCCATCCGCACGCAGATGCAGTGACTGATCGGTTTCAGCGGAATATCCCGAAAGAATCAGGGAACCGCTTTCAAACCGGCACACCCAGTCCACCGGCTTGTCCATGCCGCTTCCCTGCAGATGTACCACCTGCTCGGCAATCTCCATGGTATATGGGCCCACCTGGCCGTCCATGCTGATCCGGATTCCGCTCACCAGGGCGTAGTCCGCCCGCCAGCGGCCGAGAAAATCCTCCATGGATTCCGCCTGCACAATTCCGGGCAGGTCATACAAATCCCGGGTCAGCGCCCATACATGCCCTATCTGATCCATGAGCATCAGGAACTGTCCGGACATGGCCGCCGTATATGTCGTTTCCCCGCAAGACAGCGACAGGTTCTGCTCCCCTTCCGTCCAGTCGACCGTCTGCTCCGTGCCGGAAAAGCTCAGGCTTCCGGTTCCGTCATCGCGCAGCGCGAGCGTCACGCTTTCGCCGGTCACCGTGTTCCATACACCCGTATACTCTTCCGCCGAAGCGCAGGCACATATCAGGAGCAGGCAGGCCATGAGCAGGGTCAGGACAGGCTTACGCATCCAGATCCCCCCGTCCCACCGCATGCATTTCTGCAAGGTCCTGCTTCAGGTTTCTGGAGGTAAACACGGTAGTGCCCATAACGGCTATATCCAGCCCGGCTTCCGCCAGCGCACGGATATTGGAGCGGTTGATGCCTCCGTCCGCCTCAATCAGACCGCGGTATCCGAGTTCGCGCAGCTTCCGGATCTTGTCCAGCATATCCCACCGGAGCGGCTGTCCGCCGAATCCCGGTTCCACGGTCATCACCAGAATCATATCCGTGATGCCGAAGAACGGCACCGCCTTTTCAGCGGGCGTATCCGGCTTCAGGGAAAGCCCGGTGCGCACGTGCATCCCATGAATGGCACGCAGAATCGCTTCCACATCCCCCGGGATTTCCTCATGAATGGTGATTCCCCACGCACTTTTGGCAAAGCGTTCAATATACTTCTCCGGTTCATCCAGCATCAGATGAATGTCCAGCGGAAGATCCGGAAAAGCAGCATGCAGCGCACCCGCCAGGTCGGGACCGAAAGACATATTGGGGACGAAATGTCCGTCCATGATGTCCACATGCAGCAGATCACAGCCGGCTTCAAGAACACGCTCAACTTCTTCTCCCAGCCGCATCTGATCGGCGGCCAGAATGGATGGTGCAATCTTAATCATAACGATCCTTCCATGTTTGCCGGACCTGACTGAGCAGGATCCGGTAACGGTCCAGCCGCTCCTGACTGATCTCTCCTGACGCCGCGGCCTGAGTGACTCTGCATCCCGGTTCCCGGTCGTGCAGACACGGGGTGAACCGGCACTGTCCTTCATAGGGATCAAACTCCGGAATCATTTCGCGCAGAAGCACAGGGTCCATGACCTCTTCCATCTCCAGAAGCGAAAATCCGGCTGTATCCAGAACCTGTATGTTTCCCCTGGTGAAGAGTTCGACATGCCGTGTGGTATTCCTTCCCCGGAGAATCCTCTCCGAGATGGCACCGGTTTCCTGCCCCAGGTCCAGCAGTGCGTTGAGCAGGGTGGATTTACCCACCCCCGACTGGCCCGCCAGACAGGAAACCTCATGCTCCATGAGGCTCCGGACCTGCTCGAGGCCCTCGCCGGTCACGGAGCTGACACCAACAATCTCACATCCTGCGCCAGAGTACTGCCTTTCCATTTCCTGGATCAGGCCGCGGTCCAGGTCCTGCTTGCTCACCACCAGGGTCCGCTTCATGTTCTGCTGACAGGCGCGCGCCATAAGCCGGTCCACCAGAAGCAGATCCGGCGCGGGCTCCGGCGCGATCACTACCATCATCCGGGAAATATTGCTCACCGGCGGCCGGACAAACACGTTTTCCCTGGGCAGGATTTCCTCGAGCCAGCCGTCGGTGTCCTCCTCGCCGGGCATGAACCTTACGCGGTCACCCACCAGCGGGGTCAGGCCCTGCTTTCTGAACTTCTTTTTGGCCCTTACCGTGTACAGCTGCCCGTTTTCATCCTTCACGCTGTAAAAGCTGCCGATTCCACGTACGATGACACCCTGCCCGATCCGGCTTTCTTCCGTCATCTGAGTGTAACCTCCTGCTGATAGGCATAACGGTCATTGCAGTAGACACGGTATATGTATGTGCCGCTGTCCTGAGCCATGATGGTCACCGTGGGATGCCGTGTGGCGTCCGCAGGATATTCGGCCTGGAACACGGTGATTTCGTTGCCCCCCGTCACCAGGGTCACCCGCACGCTGGTCAGACTGGTGGACTCCGGAATATCCAGCGTCACATCCGTCGAATGCGTCATGACAGGCACCTGATAGACACTGAGCGAGATCTGGGTTCCCTTGATCACCTGCATGCCCGGCTGAATGGACTGGGAAGCCACCACGTCATGCAGATCCACATCCTCGCTGGCTATGAATTCCATGCTCGGCGACAGCGTGAGCCCGGCATCCCGGATCAGTTCCTGTGCCGCGGAAAGCTTCTCGCCTTCCACTGCCGGCACCACGGAAAGACCGCCGGACACCGTCACCTGCACCAGATCCCCTGCCTGACAGTCGCTTCCGCCTGCCGGCGCCTGGGAGATAATGAATCCCTCCTGAACATCTGCGGACACCACGTACTCCGTGCCCATCAGGGTCAGACCCACATCACGCAGCATGGCCGCCGCATCGTTGACGGTATAGCCCACCACTGACGGCACTTTCAGACTGTCCGGACCGATGGACACCGCAAGGATCACGGTATCGCCCTTGGAGAGCCTGGCCGGATAGTCCGGCGCCTGCATGACCACCGTGCCGACAGGATAGGAATTATGATGCACCTCACGGATCTGGGTTTTCAGTCCCAGACGCTCCGCCTGCCGCTGCGCCGTGGCCACATCCTGGTTCAGGAAAGCCGGCACTTCCACGGTGCGCATGAGGTCGTCATAGATCTGCAGACCCACATAGCACAGCGCTCCCACCACCGCCAGAATTCCCGCGATCATCAGGGCGGAGCGCAGAATCTGCTTTTTCCGCTCACGCGCCTGAGCCGCCACGGTAGGACCCGTATGCGCCGCAACGCGTCCGGTATCCGTCCGGTTCGCCACAGGCGCCGGGATGGAGCCGGCCGTTTCCAGGGGCTGCAGCGGAAGACTGGTGGTTCGGCCCTCCAGGGCAAACCGGAGATCCAGAGCCATATCCTTGGCCGACTGGTAGCGGTACTTGGGATTCTTGCTCATGGCCTTCATGCACACGGCCGCAATGGATGCCGGCACATCCGGCACAATGCTCTCAATAGGCGCGGGCCTTGTATGGATATGCTGCATGGCCACAGCCACATGGTTTTCACCGGTAAAAGGCACATTGCCCGTCAGCATCTCATAGAGCACCACACCGACGGAGTAAATGTCGCTGCGCTCATCCGCCGGCTGGCCGGACGCCTGTTCCGGGCTGAAGTAGTGCACGGAACCCATGACAATGTCGCCCCGGGTGATCGTATTGGAATTGGCGATGCGGGCAATGCCGAAATCCGCCACCTTGATGTGGCCGTCGGAATTGACCAGAATGTTCTGCGGCTTGATATCCCGGTGAATAATCCCGTTTTCATGCGCGTGCTGAAGGGCTGACAGAATGCGGATCGTGATCTGCGCGGCCGTCACAGGCTGAATTCGCTTGCGCTCCGTGATCACTTCCTTGAGCGTCTTGCCCTGCACATACTCCATCACCAGATAGCGGTTCTCATGGTCCATGCCCACGTCCAGAAGATTCACAATATTGTGGTGAATCATCTTGGAGGCGGCCTCTGCCTCGCGCTGGAACCGGTTGACATAGTCCGCGTCCTGGGCCAGGTCCGGCCGCAGCACCTTCACGGCCACGCTGTGCCCGGTACGCATGTCATAGGCACGGTACACATAGGCCATGCCGCCCCGTCCGATCAGCTCAAGCAGCTGATACCGGTCAGCCAGAATATGATTGCCGCTCTGAAGATTGATGGGTTCCCGGTCTTTCGCGACAGTCATACACCGGCCTCCCCGTCACGTATAAGCACCAGGGAGATATTATCCCCGCCGCCTCCCTCCAGGGCGAGCTGCATCAGGCGGTCCGCTGCCTGTTCCATGTCCGTATCCTCGAGAACGCTCTTTATGGTCTCTTCATCCACCAGCCCGTGAAGTCCGTCGGAGCAGATCAGCCAGACATCCCCCTCCCGGCGTTCCAGTTCATCACTGTCCACCTGGATGATCCGGTCCGTGCCCACGGCACGGGTGATCACATTGCGCATGGGGTGCGTCCGCATCTGCTCGCGGGTGATAATCCCCGCCTTGACCATTTCCATGACCATGGAATGATCCTCCGTCACCTGCTCCAGCTTTCCGTCCCTTAACAGATAGCAGCGGCTGTCCCCCACATGGGCCAGATACGCCGTCTCGGAGCCGAACCAGAGAAGCGTCAGGGTGGTCCCCATGCCGCTGAGGTTCTCATCTTCCTCCGAGCGCAGATTCACGCGCCGGTTCACAATTCTCACGGCATTGACCAGCATTTCCTTCTCCGGCGTCCGGGTCTTCAGCAGTTCTGTCACACCGTCCCGGCAGGAAGCCGATGCCTCCTCGCCGCCCCGGTGTCCACCCATTCCGTCAGCAACACCGTACAGGGGCGGCGCAAAAATCACAGCATCCTGATTGGATGTGCGCACCCGTCCCACGTCTGTTCTGCTGACAGCAGTCAATGCTCTGCCTTCTGTCACGGAGACCATCTCCTTCTTATCTTCCGCCTCTGTTTCCCGTTTCTGCTCCGGCAGGTCTGCCGTGCGCACCGGGTCTGCCTTCTGTTCCTTGATGGCATCGAAGGAATGCATCCTGTCAGCCACGGAACGGCGGATGTAAAAATAATGCTGCTTCAAACGCTTCTCCTCAGTGCAATCAAATGTCCTGTGTGTCCCCGGCATGCAGGACGCTGCGCCGCAGCTGCCCGCAGGCTCCGGCTATATCGTCGCCCATTTCCCGGCGCCGGGTCGCAGAGATATGCTCTTTCTCCAGCACATCCAGGAAGGTGCGCACCTGCTGTTCCGTAACGCCCTTCAGCGGCTTTCCGGGGACTGTATTGAGCGGAATGAGATTTACATGACACTGCCATCCGCGCAGGCGCGAGGCCAGTTCCCTGGCATGCTCGGGCGACGCATTCACCCCGTCCACAAGCGCATACTCAAGAATCACCCGCCGTCCTGTCCGGGACAGATAATACCGGCAGGCGTCCAGCACCTGGTCCATGGAATAGGCATGCGCCACCGGCATGAGTTTTCTGCGGATTTCGTCATTGGGTGCATGCAGCGAAAGCGACAGGGTAACCGGAAGGTCTTCCTCCGCAAACCGGCGCATGTTCTCCACAAGGCCGCAGGTGGACAGGGACACGTTCCTCAGTCCGATGTTCACCCCGTCCTCCTCCCGCAGAAGACGCAGGAAATGCACCACTTCATCATAGTTGTCCAGCGGTTCCCCGCTGCCCATCAGCACCACGTTATGCACCCGGCCTTTTTCTCCCAGATACCGGTTGGCCATGAGAATCTCACCGAGCATTTCCCCGGCTGTCAGATTCCGGACGCAGCCCTCCATGGTACTGGCGCAGAAGGCACAGCCCATGCGGCACCCCACCTGGGTGGACACACACAGGGTATACCCGTGGTGATAGTGCATCAGCACGCCTTCCACGCAGTTGCCGTCACGCATGGAAAAGAGAAACTTCACCGTATCATCCATGCGGCTCTGTACGGAGGTCTGAATGCTCACCGGCTGGGCCACTGCTTCCCGGGAAAGCATTTCCCGCATGGCCTGCGGCAGATTCTTCATTTCCTCAAAGTCCGCGCCCCGGTGAATCCAGCCGAAAATCTGATCGCCCCGGAAAGCCGGAATCCCTTTGCTTTTGCAGTATTCCCGCAGCTGATTCCGGGTCATGGAGGTCAATTCCGTCATACGCGCTTCCTCCGCATGCGGCAGATATAGAATCCGCCTTCCGCACCAAGGCCCTGCACCAGCTGCACGCCCAGTCCGGTCTTGCCATGCCAGGCTTCAGGCACCTGGGCCTCCCAGGCTTCCGCCTCAAACTCGGGATGCGCTTCCAGGAATGCACGCACCTGTTCCTCGTTTTCCTCCGGCAGAATGGAGCAGGTGGCATAGACCAGCACGCCGCCCTTTTTCACATACCGGCACACGGTGGACAGAATGGCCGCCTGGGTGCCCCGCAGCTCTTCCAGCCGCTCAGGGGTCAGACGGTAGCGGCTGTCCGGCTTCTCATGCATTTCCCCGGTACCCGAGCACGGTGCATCCAGAAGCACGGCATCCATGCTCTGTTCCAGATCTTCGCGGAAAACGCCCGCATCCCTCACCATGGGCCGGACATTGTCCAGGCCCAGACGCTTCACCTGGGCCTCGATCAGGGCCACCCGGTGCTCATACTTGTCCCAGGCCTGCACCCTGCCGGTTCCGCCCATGAGCTCGGACAGATAACAGCTCTTTCCACCGGGCGCGGCACAGGCGTCCAGCACGGTCCAGCCGCGGCGCGGGGCCAGTGCCAGGCAGGCCATCTGGGACTGCAGGGACTGAATGGAGAAATTGCCGGACAGGAAATCCGCATCCTCACCGGGATTGGCCATGTCCTTCACTTTCCACGAGTCCGGCAGCGGTCCCTTCTCCCAGGTCCATACCTTGCGGGAAAGAAGTGCCTCAAACTGTTCCGGCGTCATGCGAAGGGCATTCCTGCGCAGCGTCACCGAGGTGTTCCGGCCGCTGGCGGCCACGATCTGCGCCGTCTCATCCAGGCCATACGCCTGCACAAACTTTCCCACCAGGAATTCCGGCATGGAATACACCACGGACAGGGATTTTTCCGGTTCCGCCACAGGATCCGGGAACACGAGCTCATCTTTTTTCCGGATCAGGTTGCGCAGGATGCCGTTGCATACGCCCTTGAGCCCTTCCATGCCAAGTTCCTGGCACAATTGCACCGACGTATCCGTGGCGGCCATGTCCGGAATCCGGTCCTCCAGCAGAAGCTGGCAGGCGCCCAGACGCAGAATGTTTCTCAGACGGATATCCGTATCCTCACGGGCCATCACCTGGCTCAGTGCCGCATCGAGGTACATCAGGCGGTCCAGCGTGTCATAGGCCAGACGGGCGGCCAGTCTCCTGTCCAGCGGGGACAGACCGGCACTCACCAGCTCCCGGTTCAGGATCAGGGATGCCCACGCTCCGCG
>CACYNZ010000188.1 GCA_902775835.1 uncultured Eubacteriales bacterium
GCTGCCGATGGTCAGTTTTTCCGCCTGCTCCGCCATGGCCGATACGGCACCCAGCATGAGCATCAGGCACAGAAGAAGCGCAAATATTTTTTTCATAACGGTTGTTCCTCCTCATTTTCCGTTCTGCTTAGCGGATCACAAAATCCTTCCTGATAAACCCGACATCCCCGGTCTCCTGATCTTCCACCTGATACCAGTTGGTCGTTTCCCGGATCACAAGCAGCTTAGTGTTGGCCGCATAGGTGGCCATCAGTTCCGAATCCTTGCTGGGTGCCCAGCGCATGTTGGCCCAGCCGCTGGCGCGGGACGGGCGTACGGTGACGCTGAAGGGCGTGACCCGTGTGGCGCTTGCGAACTCACGGTTCAGGTCGCTGAGCGTATCCTTGCCGCTGCTGGAAGTCTTGCTTCCCGATGAGGAAGAGGTGCTCCGCGCTTCCGGCTTGGTTGTCCGAAGATAACGGCTGCTCACAAAGCAGGCATAGATGCCTTTTCCATAGCCGGGCTTGTCATACTCATAGTCGATCAGCGCCCAGCCGCCATCATTGTAATAGCAGAAAATTCTCGTACCGTACTTCAGGTGGCCGACCACCTCACCGCCGGGAGTATCACGCACGTTCAGCGTCTTGCCGTCCGCGGTATAGACGTAATAGTATCCGGCTGATGCAGGTATCTCTTCATCTTCTGCCAGGGCGGCAGGCACGAGTGCGAGCAGTAAAAGAACCAGGGCCAGCATCACAGAAAAGACACGTTGTTTCATAATCAGTTTCCTCCCTCTTCGCTTCATTCATTAGGATTTCCATATACTTTTTACAGATGCACAGGGCATTTGAACAGCGGCTGAAACTTTTTGCGGATTGTCTTGACCCAGTCATTGTCAATCTGATACTGAACAATCCGGACCTGGTACTCGGCCACCGTCGTGGATTCCGGCAGCTTGAAGTTCACATACTTCCAGTCCTTTTCCGTGGTCATTTCTCCCGGAAGCAGCTGCTTGCGGAAGACTACCTTGAACGTATTGGAATCATCCTTGCTGTTGGCCGGAACAGGTTTCCCGTCAATATCAAACACGGAAACCTCAGCGGTAATGCTGGTAATCGTCAGGGGACTGTCATTGCGCACCGTCAGATACACGTCCGCGCCGGCAACATGCGCCTCCTTGATGCTCAGGGCATGATCCCAGTCCCCGACCCAGACATTCAGCGTTGCCGGGAATCCGCCGTCCTCGGTGACGCCGGTTACCGTGGTCTGTCCCTGCGCGAGGCCGCGGATCTTGATGCGGTTGCCCTGGTTCTTGACTTTTTCCACGGATACCATGGACGGATCCGCCACTTCCCAGGTCATATTCTTGTTGCTGGCTTTTTCAGGCTCCAGCACCGCACCGGTCACAGCTGTCTCGCCTACGTCGATATAGGCCGTGCTGCGCTTCATATGCACGCCCTGGACATGCTGATACACCGTGACCTTGACCCGTGCCCGGCGGTTGGTGCCGTCCGTGGTCATGGCGCTCACGTAGGTCTCTCCCGGAGCCACGCCGGTTACCGCACCCTGCGCATCCACTGTCAGGACCCGGGGATTTCCGCTGGTGAATGTCAGAGCCTGCTGGCTTGCATTCTCCGGGGAAACCGTCCAGTTCAGCTGTGCGCTCTCTCCTGCGTAGACAGCAGGCGCGTCGCCGAATGCCACGGAAGTGACCGGCTGCTGCACATGCACATGTGCCCGGGCCTCGATGGTGCCTGTCGTTTTGCTTGTGCAGATGATTTCGCACTCGCCAAGCGCAACGCCGCTCACCCGTCCCTGACGGTTCACTGTGGCCACGCTTTCATCCGAGGATGTCCAGACAACATCCCTGTCGTCCGCATTGGCAGGTTCCACCTTCGCGCGCAGCACCACTGTCTTGCCCGCCGCCACGGTCACGTCCGTCTGATCCAGCGTAATCCCCTGGATCCCCTGTGTCACCTTGATGTTCATGCTGGCCCGGCTTCCGCTTCCGTCCTGCGCTGCGGCCACAATGCGTGCGTTTCCGCGGCCCACGCCGGTTACCACGCCGTTTTCATCAACCGTAGCAATCCTCTCATCTGAAGAGGACCAGACAATCTTTGTAAGTGAAGCATCTGCAGGCGATACTTCCGCGGACAGCGCCAGCGTGGCACCCACTGCCACACTCTTTCCGGGGGCCGAAACAGAAATACGGCTCACCGGCTGCAGCACCAGCACCCGGTACTGCACAGCCACCTCCGGGTTCTGTTCGCTCGCGATGGTCAGGATGGTCTGCCCTGCCTGACGGCCGCTGACGGTCTTGCCCTTCACCCGCAGTACGTTTTCGTCCGCACTCGTCATGGTGATTTTCCGGTTGCTTGCATCCTTGGGCAGCGCACTGGCCCTGATCTCCGCATTCTTCTTCACGGGCAGCACCAGCACCGGAAGCTCCGAGCCATCCTGCGCAAGCAGGCCTGCGATTTCTTCCTCATTTCCCGTATACACGGACAGTCTGGAGGTATCAATGTCCAGCTCTGTCACGCTTCTGGAAACCTTAAGAGGAAGCTTGGCCTTGAACGTTTCCTTGTCCGTCTTCACCGAAACGGAGATCACGGTCTTCCCCTTGTGCACCGCTGTCACCAGGCCTTCGCTGTCCACGGTGGCAACCCCGGTATCCGAGGAAGCATAAGTGATCTCACCTTCCGCAGGACTGTCCTTCCAGACAAGCTGCGTCTGCAGGGTTTCTCCCTCAAACAGCTGATCCACGGACCTGTCAAACTTCAGGCTGTTTCCGTCCGCACTGCCGGAAAGGCATATGCAGAGCAGAACCGCAGTCAGCATCAGGAAAATCAGCTTTTTGCTCATGCTTTTCGACTCCTTGTTCTGTTTTTCAGCAGTGCTTACACTGCCATGGCCTTGCGCAAATCCTTCTGTCAGGGACACAGATGCATACCATTCCACTGCAGAAAGCCGATAGTATCTACGATTGTGCATCAGGCCACATATGCATATTATATCACTTTCAGCCGCATCTGGAACTCGATGGTTCCTGCGGACATGAAAATCGTTTTCCGATGAGGCCACGCCGCCTCCCCGGAATTTGACAGCAAAGAGATATCAAAAGTCTGAGAATCCTTATACCACAGTCATTCTCAGACTTTGTGCGTCCACAGACATGTTGTATGGTATCCCCTGTTCAGCGTTGTTTCAGTCCTCTGATTTCCTTCTTCCGGCTTCCCGTGGAAACGGTCCGGGGTCATTCCCGCCCTGCCGGCCGGAGAATCCGCCGGTATTGGAGCCTGGAAACCGGACAAGGAACTCCATGTCCGCATAGGCTGATCAGATCAGGCCGCCCCGCCTGAGCAGATATTCCCGCACGGCCTCGACTCCGCCGCTCTTGAAAAGGCTGACCGCCGTCGGGTCATTCGGCACTGCTTAGATCAGGTAGGAACCGGCTTCATTGGTCCGGCCCAGTTCACACATTCTGGCCATGACTCTGCAGATTTCGTCGATTTCGCATCTGCTTGTGATGATCCGGGTGCCGCCATCCACCTTGTTCAGTTCCTCAAGATTGATGTCATTCATGTTCGTGCCCATGTTCGTATCCTCCACTTATTTTCTTCTTCATGAAGCTTTTCCGCTTCTGCAAATATTTCAGTTCCGGTCCGGTGTTTTTCGCCTGACATGTATATATACGCATCACCGGGGCAGGGTGGCAGCAGAAGAAGGAAACAGAAAAAAGTTTGCATGCAGCATGCTTTTCTGCAGCGTCCGGATATACCCGTGCGGCTTCAAAACGAGGTTTTGCTTCGCCTGCTTCCCATGGACTTCTGTACGGCGGAAGATGCCCTGCATCATGTCTTTGAAGAATAAAAGTCTGAGATTCCCTGTGAACAGGGCTTCTCAGACTTTTATTCTTTCCGATGCTGCATCTGGAATCCTGCGGCACTTTCGGGCTCAGCTGGAACACAGTAGTTTCAGCAGACAGCAAAGATCATTTTTCCGCTTGACGCCATGCAGGAAACCGTCACTTTTCCCGTATGCCGCTCCCCCTTGGATAGAGCACCCGGTCCGTGGGGCGGAAGCTTTCGTCGAGCGCGGGAATGTCCACGGGCAGTGTTCCGGAAGGCGTTCCGTCCCCGAAGGTCGCACAGATGGCCGCCGGGAGATTCGGGACAAAAGCACTGCCGGCACCGGTTTCAGGAAGCGCTGAACGCATGACGCTGGAGGCATAGGCCAGTACAATGGCATCCGCCTCCGGATAGCAGGCGGCATCATACGGCAGCTGAGCACTGATCAGAACAACGGTTTTTCCCTTTTCATGCTGCTGCGCGATAATCCGGTTGACCACGCCCACGGGATAGCCGTCCCCGGTTTCCGGATTCAGGCATGCAGGACCCCAGGCGCGGCTGACCACCAGCACATGGTCGGCCTTTGCCGCCGCCCGGATGCACGCCTCCGCCGTTCCCGGTTCAATCACCATGCTGTCCAGCCCAGCTCCCTGCGGCAGGCACTGATCCGCTTGAAGCCTTTGAAGCGCCATGGCCGTACTGCCGGCACGGCTTTCCGCCGTAAAGAGCACAAGCACCTTCTCACCGGCCTTCATCTGAATGGGAAATGCCTCATGCTCATTTTTCAGCAGGGTCAATGCACGGTATGCGATCTGCCACGCCGTCTCCCGGTGCTGTGCGATCATCTGCCCGGCTGCATCTGCAGTCACAGGCTCACCGGCGGCATATGTCCCGGTTCCCTCCAGCAGCCCGCGCTTCTGCTTGAGCATCAGGATTCTCCGGACGGAATCCTCGACCCTCGCCGGATCAATCCTGCCGCTTTCCACAAGTTCTTCTGCCCGCTCCAGCATGGCTTCAAGCCTGTCAAGCATGCCGGATTCATAGACCAGGGGCAGAATCAGCATGTTGACTCCGCTGTTGATCGTCATGGCCAGCACATCGTCCATGGAATAATTGTCCTGGATCGCACTCATATCCAGCGCGTCGGAGACAATGATGCCGTCAAATCCCATTTCCTCACGCAGCAGGTCTGTCAGAATGGTTCTGCTCATGGTGGCCGGAACAAAGATTTCCTTCCCGTCTTTCAGGGAAATGCGGGTTTCCGTTTCCACCAGCGGAAACTGAATATGCGCGGTCATGACCATCTCCGCGCCCGTATCAATGGCTGCCTGAAAGGGCACAAGCTCCCTGCCCCGGAGTTCCTCCAGCGTCCTGCTGACCTGGGGAAGCCCGGTATGGCTGTCCACATCCGTGTTTCCGTGTCCCGGAAAATGCTTGACCGTCGCCATCACGCCCGCATCATGCAGGCCTTCCATATACGCACACCCCAGCCGCGCCACCTCGTGGGCATCGTCTCCGAAGGACCGGACGCCAATCACCGGATTGGAAGGATTGTCATTCACATCCAGGACCGGGGCAAAGTCCACATGAATACCCAGGCACGCCAGTTCCTCTCCGTGAATCCGGGCCATTTCCCGTACAGTCTCCGGACTGCCCGCTGCCGCCAGGGCCATATTCCCCACGCCGCTGGTCCCGAATCCAAGCCTTGTCACCACGCCGCCTTCCTGGTCAATGCCGATCAGCATGGGCAGACCGCCGCCCTCCACGGCACATGCCTGCATATCCGTGACAAACTTCAGCGTCTGTTCCACATCCTGGCAGTTTTCGGCAAAGAGAATGACTCCGCCGAAGCGGTGATCACGGACAAACGTCCGCAGTCTGTCCGAAACCGCCGTCACAGGCCGGGCAGCTGATTCCGGGTCTGCGCTTTCCTTCCACTGCCGCACGCTGAAAAACATCATCTGCGCCAGCTTATCCCTCAGACTCATGTTCTCCATGATTACCTCCACATGTGCCGTCTGTGTCTCCTGCATCCGTTCTTTCCCCGTTCCCGCAGCGTCCTGTGCTTCTGCCAGACCGGCTGATACAAGAATGGACAGGCTCAGAGCAGCCGCCCACAGCCGCAGACCACATATCCTCATATGCTTATGTCTCCTCTGCCTTCTGTTCGGCAATGGCCATCATTTCCCGCTCACCCTCAAGCTCTGCCGGATACGGGTAGGTTGCAGCATATCTGTCAAAATTCTTTCTGCAGACAGACGCCTTTTCCACGTCCCGGTCCTTCAGAAGCGCCATGGCATAGGATGTGCGCAGGACCGAAGGATACTTTTTCATGGACTGCATAATGCGCTGCTGATCTCTGGTCATCATTTCCTCGAGTTTTTCCGCCCGGTTGTCCGAAACAAGCTCCACATACATGCGGTCGCAGGTCATGAGTGCCCGGTGCAGGCCGGAGATGCCGCTGTCCAGGGACAGCAGATGCTCCATCAGCGCATCCGCTTCCTGGAAACGATGCTCATCCATCAGCCGGCTGCATGCCAGTGGTCCCAGAAACGCCTCGATCCCGTTTCGCATGGCCGAATCATCCGGCACGGCAAACCATTCTTCCGGCATATCCCTGAGTCTTCTGCCTCTGGAAAGCTCATCATTGGTTTTCATCTGAATCCAGAATGCCCTGACCGCTTCCGGGCTTCTGAGAAGGGACAACGTATTGCATCCGTCGTTATCCACGGGACCCATATGCAGCGGCACCCCGTTCATGATGGCAAAGGCTGTGCCGATCAGTGCGGAAATTCTCAGCACGGCCTGCGGCAGGGAACCGCCGGCAAAAAGAAAGGAAAGGCCGAAGAAAACCGCGGCGGAAATCAGATTCATGATGGATCCGCCGAGATTATACAGGATCACCGGAATCTTTCCGTTCACAAGCTCCGGCGGCGCCATCAGGCACTGTCCCCCGGTTCCCGCAATGGAAAGGTGACGGAACCGGATTCTTCCCTCTTCCTTCACCCACATCCAGCTGAAAATCCTGAATGACGAGAAGCGGTAACCCGTAAAAAGCCCGAACAGAAGATGCCCCGCCTCATGAATGATAATCTGCAGCGTCATCACGACATATACGGCAATAAACAGCGCAGCACAGGCCAGGAGCATCCCGGCCTTTGATATGCCCGAATCCAGAAGCCGGTCCATACTGTCCATCAGAAGGAATCCGCTCGCTGCCCCGATCAGCACATAAATCAGTATACCGATGAGCTGCCCCGCCTTGCCGCTCTTCCGTGTCTTTTTATCCATAAGCGTTTTCTCCATATCGTCTTTCCCCGCCGCAGTGCCTTCGGATTTCCGGCCTGAGCGGCCTGCAGGGAAATCTATGGTGCTCCCCTCTTGATTTCTCCGGCTATTGTAGCATGTACGGCAGAAATTGCAAAAAAGCATTCGCCTCATTCCGTGTCATCCACCGGAGTTTGACGGGCAAATGAACTGAAAATCGACTAAGAATGAGTGAAGAAACATTGATTTTCTTCACTTTTTTTGATTCCAAAGTGTTGACATTTGGAGCGTTTTGATATA
>CACYNZ010000189.1 GCA_902775835.1 uncultured Eubacteriales bacterium
GCCACCATATCCGCGCCAAGGGCGGCTTCCACGACAGTGTAGAAGCCCAGCTTCTTGATGCCGGTGACGACCTGACCGAGTTTGGCGTAATTCAGCTGGCTGCCGATGGCAGGCGCTACCAGGGCGTAAACCTTGTATCGGGTATTGCCCTGGCTTTTTTTCAGCATGTCGATCACATTGATGATAAAGGACCGGTCTGTAATCGCGCCAAAGGGACACTGGTATACGCATGCGCCGCACTGGATGCACTTTTCGTCGTCGATCTTGGCTGCGTTGCCCTCATTGATGGAAATGGCCTTGATTTTGCAGGCGTTCTGACAGGGACGCTTGCGGTTGACAATGGCGCTGTAGGGGCAGACTTTGGCGCACTGGCCGCATTCCACGCACTTGGTTTTGTCGATGTGGGCCTCGTGCTTGTGGTCAAAGGAGATTGCGCCGCGTCTGCATGCATCCTCGCACCGATGGGCCAGACATCCCCGGCAGGAATCAGTCACCTGATAGCCCACGGCGGGACAGTCGTCACAGGCAATATCGATTACATTGATGATGTTGGCAGGATTGCCGCCGCCCATGGCCAGTTTGACGCGCTCGGCCAGGATGGCCCGCTCCTTGTACACGCAGCAGCGCATGGTGGGCACTTTGCCGGGGACGATCATTCTGGGAATGTCCAGCACGTTGTCCAGCAGTGTGTCATTCCAGGCCTGCCGGGCCACTTCCCGCAGCACCTTGTATTTCAGGTATTGGACTTTGGTATCAAACTTGTACATGTCTGCTCCTTAGAAATAACTGACTTTGATGCGCTTGCCCATCTTCTTGAGGGCTTCCGACAGCTCGTGCACCAGATTCATTTTGATGTTGAAGTTGATGGGCAGGTCAGGATTCTGATGGGCCGGATTGATGGCTTTGCCCACATAGAAGTTGATGTCGGTGGCCTCCTCAAACAGCAGGCGGCTGATCATGGATGCGCCGTCCCTGCCGTTGCTCCAGGCTTCGTAGCGTTTGTTTTCGCCGATGTAATCCTTGGCGTATTCCACTACCCGGTTCACCGTGATCACGCCTTCGGTGACCAGGTCCACGCCCTCAAGATAGGCAATGGGCGGAATGTCATCGGTAAAATCCAGGGATGCGCGCAGCGGCTTGTCCAGCCATTTGGCGGCAATGGAGGAGGTGGTGCCTCCGCAGATGATGTGCTTGCCTTCCTTGGCGAAGAACAGGCTCATCATGCGGTTGCCGTCGTCCCGGTTGCTGGGCGGGCCGAAGAGCATGTTCATGGGCACGCGCTTGCGGATGCGCACCACACAGGAAGTGGCATCATCGCCGGGCATGCCGCCGTACAGCCTGTAGCACTCGTCAACAAGCATGGTGGACAGGGTCTTGGCCGTATATCCGCACAGGTTCATGGCTTCCATGTAGGTGATGATGTCTTCACGCTTCCAGCCGAAATTGTACGCGGTGCCGATACCGGCATGGGGGCAGCCATCGCTCATGGCGATGAATACGTCATCCTCCTGGAGCCGGATCAGGGAGCGGAAAATCTGCTTGCCGCCAATGGTGACCTCCGTGCGGGGATATTCCCAGTTCTCACCGTTACGCAGCACAATCACCTGGGGATTGTCGTACTGGATCAGTTCCGCTGTCTGGTTGCGGATCAGGCGGATGATGGTGAAGGTGGAATAGGCCACGCCGCGCATGGAATCCACCGGCAGGGTGGCGGCGATGGTTTCCACGCACTCCTCAATGGACAGGCCCGCGGCGAGCATGGTGGATATGATCTTGCTGGTGAGGGTGGACAGGATGCTGGCTTTCACGCCGCTGCCTAGGCCGTCAGCCAGCACGATGACGGTGGAGCCGTCTTCCTGCTCCACCACTTCCACATGATCGCCGCACAGCTGTTCACCGGCATGGTTGACACTCTTATAACCGATATCGCAGGTCAAATCATTCATCGGTGATGGACTCCTTCAGCTTGGTCAGGGCAATCTTGGTCTCAGCGGCGGTTTCGCCGAGCAGGCTGGCGATCTCCTGCACAATGCGCATCTGCTTGTCCACGACCCTGTCGGCCACCTCCACCGTCTGCCGGCTGATTTCCTCACGCTGACGGCGGGCATCCTCTTCCTCGCTGACATCACGCATGATGCACAGCAGCATGCGTCCGCCCTCGGCGGGCACAATGGTCTGCTGGACCGTGCACCCGTACTCCGCCAGGTAGGAACGCTCATGGAAAATACCGCGTCCGGTGTTCTTGACCTTGAGAAAGGGAGTGGGATCCAGGATGCGCACCACCTGATCGCCCAGCACCGCACTGTCTGACTGCAGGTGCAGGATCTTGAGAGCGGCGGGATTGATCTGCTGAACCTCCAGCTGATCGTTGAGCATGATGATGCCGTTGGGGCTGTTGCGGGCAATGGTATCGTTGACGTTTTCGGCCTTCTCCATCAGATAGGGCAGACACATGGAGATTTCCGCCTTGCCCTGGTAGATGGCAATGGCTTTTTCCCGGCAGGTATTATAGCCGCAGGAGCCGCAGTTGAGTTCCTGGCTGGGCTTGAACTTGCCCATCTTGCGCAGGATATCCCGGATCTCGGTTTCGCTGGGCATGACAGCCCGCTGATCGATGGGCTCAAAGCGCTTCCACAGCTGGCGGATCTCCGGCTGGTCGATCTCAAAATCCCTGGTGCCGGCGTACTGAGCCACTGCCAGATAGTCCTTGAGCGGGCTGTGCCCGTATTTTTCCATGACCGGGCCGCCGGCGCAGCTGCCCACGCAGGCACTCATTTCGATGAAGCAGTGATGGATTTTTCCTGCCTCAATCTCCCTGAGTGCCGCGATGCAGTTCTCCACGCCGTCCAGCGCCAGATAGCTGAAACCAGGTGCGTCCATGGCCATGGTTTTCAGGATGCCGCCGGTGGTGGGAAAGAAGCGGGCAAGGCTGTGTTCGTCCGGCTGCTGCCAGCGCTGGATTTCGATGCCTTCCTTTTTCAGCCAGTTGGTCAGTTCCTCATAGGTCAGCACGGCGTCCACAATGCCTTCGTAGTATTCCGCCTCATCCTTCTTGGCCACGCAGGGGCCGATGAATACGGTTTTCGCGTTGGGAATCCGCCGCTTGATGTCCTCGCAGTGGGCCTGCATGGGCGACAGTACATCTGCCAGACAGGGCAGCACCCGCGGGAAATACTTCTGGATCAGCAGGTTGATGGAATGGCAGCAGGAGGAGATGACTACGTCCCGGTTTTCTTCCTTCAGGATACGGTCATATTCCCGCTTGACCAGTGTGGCGCCGAGAGCGGTCTCCTCCACGTCGTAGAAGCCCAGCTTTTTCAGCGCTTCCCGCATGGCTTCAATGCCCACTCCGTCATAGTTGGCCACAAAGGAGGGCGCCAGGGACACCACCACCGGATCACCGCTCTGGATGAGTACTCTGGCCTTTTCGGTTTCGTCCACGATTTCCTTGGCGTTCTGCGGGCAGACCACAAAGCAGTGTCCGCAGAGGATGCATTCATTGCCGATAATGTGTGCCTGGTTGCCGGAGAAGCGTATGGACTTCACAGGGCAGTGGCGAATGCATTTGTAGCAGTTTTTGCAGTTGGATTTTTTCAGCGTCAGACAGTTCGGCATGCTTACACCCTTGCTTTAATCTCTTTTTCGAAGAAGGAAGAAACCGTTTCCGGGGACACGGAGAAGAATTCCCCGTCCACCGTGACGCACACACCCTGCTGGCATTTGCCCATGCAGAAGGTGCCACCCAGCTCGATCTTGTCGCTCAGGTTTTCCTGGGCAATCAGCTGCTGCAGCTGTTCCACCACAGGCCGGGAACCCTTGATATGGCAGGAAGAACCGATACAAACCGTGACTATCATGTTTACAACTCCTTTTTGATGCTGATTTCTGTGCAAAGGAAAGGGGAGCAGCGTTTTCTGCGCTCCCCTTCACGTTCCGGTCCGCGGAAGCGGCATGAAACGGATCAGTGATATTCCACCACGCTGGCCCAGGAGAGCAGGAATTCCCGCTCCTTTTCATTGCCCTTGACGGACTGGCTGGCCGCCACGATGGGCATCCATTTCTGTACATACTGCAGGGGCGTTCCGCTCTTTTTGCAGAACAGGTCCAGGTATTCCCTGGCGCCTTCGATATCGCCGTGAAGCCAGAACAGCAGATAGGTCCGGGCTACGTCGGCGGAAGCATTGCCCTGGGTCACATGGCTCCAGTCGAGGATATAGGGCGTACCGTCCTCGCTGATGATCACGTTGGAGGGCCAGAAATCGCCGTGGCACACCTTGCTGTGGGTGGGCATGCCCTCCAGCCGGGCGTGCAGATCATAACGGGTGGTGGCATCCAGATCGGCCTGGCTGATCTTGCGGATCATCTTGTCCTTGAGCCGGTTCAGCATGGGGCAGGTTTTGCTCTGTATCTCCATCTGGATATCGACGAACTGGTTCAGATATTTCGACTTGCTGTCAGGGTCCTCTTTCATCAGCTGGGACAGTGTTTTTCCCTGAATGAATTCGGAGATGATGGCCCATTTGCCCTCGATCATGGTAACGCCCAGGATTTTGGGAATATGCAGTCCGGTTTCCTCGATGCGTGCCTGATTCAGTGCCTCATTGAGGATATCGGCCTTGGAATAGTTTTCGTTGAACACTTTGACGCACTGGTCGCCATTCCGGTAAATGGTCTTGGCGTTACGTACGGCAATCACACGATCCAGATTCATGGTTTTCTCCTCCTTCTCACTTTTTCCGGCCGGTCCGATAGGCCTTCTTCACAGCGTCGTCCTGCACAGCGCCCAGGTCGTCCGCCGTGGGCTTCGGTGCTTCGGCAAAATGCTTTTCGCCGTAATAGGCATTCAGATACATCTGCCGGATTTCACTCATGAGCGGGTAGCGCGGATTGGCACCGGTGCACTGGTCATCGAAGGCCTGCTCCACCATGTCGTCCAGCCGGTTCAGGAAGTCCTGCTCATCCGGCACATAGTCCCGGATGGTGGGCTTGATGTCCACATAGGTCTTCAGGTCGTTGATCATCTTGATCAGGCCTTCCAGCTTGTCGCGGTCGCTAGTGCCCTTCACGCCCAGTGCTTCGGCCACTTCGGCGTAGCGGCGCAGGGTATGGGGATGATCGTACTGCGGGAAGGTACCCATCTTGGCAGGGGCTTCGGCGGCATTGAAGCGCAGCACCTCTTCGATCATCAGTGCGTTGGCCACGCCGTGGGGGATATGGTGGAAGGCGCCCAGCTTATGGGCCATGGAGTGGCACACGCCCAGGAAGGCGTTGGCAAAGGCCATGCCGGCCATGGTGGCGGCGTTGGCCATCTTTTCCCGGGCCTCCACGTCCGTCAGACCGTTGTCATAGGCTCTGGGCAGGTATTCAAAGATGGTCTGCAGCGCCTTGATGGCGAGGCCGTCAGTGTAATCCGTGGCCATCATGGAAGCGTAGGCTTCCAGTGCGTGGGTCACCGCGTCAATGCCGCTGGCAGCGGTCAGACCTTTGGGCGCGGTCATATGGAAGTCCGTGTCAACAATGGCCATATTGGGCAGCAGCGCATAATCCGCCAAGGGATATTTCACGCCGCTCTGCTCGTCAGTGATCACGGCGAAGGGGGTTACCTCACTGCCAGTGCCGGCAGAGGTGGGAATGGCGATGAAATAGGCCTTTTCACCCATTCTGGGGAAGGTGTATACACGCTTGCGGATGTCCATGAAGCGCATGGCCATATCCTGGAAATCGACCTCGGGATGCTCGTAGAGCACCCACATGATCTTGCCGGCATCCATGGCGCTGCCGCCGCCAAGGGCGATGATCACATCGGGCTGAAACAGGCGCATCTGCTCCGCGCCGGCCTTGGCACAGGCCAGGGTGGGATCGGGAGCCACATCAAAGAAGGTGGCGTGCTGAATGCCCAGTTCATCCAGCTTTTCGGTGATGGGCCGGGTATTGCCGTTGTGATAGAGGAAGCTGTCCGTGACGATAAACGCCTTCTTTTTGCCCATCACGTGCTTGAGTTCATCCAGCGCCACCGGCAGGCAGCCTTTCTTGATATACACCTTTTCCGGCGCACGGAACCACAGCATGTTTTCTCTCCTTTCGGCTACGGTTTTGATGTTCAGCAGGTGCTTGACGCCCACATTTTCGGATACGGAATTACCGCCCCAGCTTCCGCAGCCCAGCGTGAGGGAAGGAGCCATTTTGAAGTTGTACAGATCCCCGATACCGCCCTGGGAAGAAGGCGTGTTCACCACAATGCGGCAGGTCTTCATCCGGGCCGCGAAGGCATCCAGCACCTCAGGCTTCTTCTGGGTGTCGGCATACAGGGAAGCGGTGTGGCCGTAGCCGCCGTCGGCGATCAGACGTTCTGCCTTGCTGAAGGCATCCTCCAGATCACGGGCGCGGTACATGGCCAGCACGGGACTGAGCTTTTCATGGGCAAATTCCTCGGAAAGCTCCACGGAATCCACTTCACCGATCAGCACCTTGGTGCCTTCCGGCACGGTAACGCCTGCCAGGGAAGCGATCCTGCAGGCGCTCTGGCCCACGATTTTGGCATTCAGTGCGCCATTGATCAGGATGGTATGACGCACCCTGTCCAGCTCAGTGTCTTTGAGGAACCAGCAGCCGCGGCTGGCAAATTCGGTTTTGACCGTCTCATATATGCTGTCCAGCACGATCACGCTCTGCTCGGAGGCGCAGATCATGCCGTTGTCAAAGGTCTTGGAATGAATGATGGAGTTGACAGCCAGAATCAGATTGGCGCTGTCATCGATGACGGCGGGTACATTGCCGGCGCCTACGCCCAGAGCGGGCTTGCCGCTGGAATAGGCGGCCTTCACCATGCCGGGGCCGCCGGTAGCCAGAATGATATCCGCTTCCCGCATCAGGGTGTTGGTCATCTCCAGGGAAGGCACATCAATCCAGCTGATGATATTCTCCGGTGCACCGGCCTTTACCGCCGCATCCAGAACCACTTTTGCCGCGGCGATGGTGGACTTTCTGGCCCGGGGATGGGGGCTGAAAATGATGCCGTTGCGGGTCTTCAGACAGATGAGCGCCTTGAAAATGGCAGTGGAGGTGGGATTGGTGGTGGGAATCACTGCGGCCACCACGCCGATGGGCTCGGCAATCTTCTTTATGCCATAGGCCTTGTCTTCCTCAATGACGCCGCAGGTTCTGGTATCCCGGTAGGCGTTGTAGATATACTCGCTGGCATAGTGGTTTTTGATCACCTTGTCTTCCACCACGCCCATGCCGGTTTCCTCCACGGCCAGCTTGGCCAGGGGGATGCGGGCCTGGTTGGCAGCCGTAGCTGCGGCCAGGAAGA
>CACYNZ010000190.1 GCA_902775835.1 uncultured Eubacteriales bacterium
GAGCATTATTATTTTACAAAAATCTCCTCAGGAGATCAAACGGTTTTTGGCAGATATAAGGGGGATGGATCGTCAGGATGTTATTCAGCGGCATATTCAAAGAATTTAAACTTAAGCCGTCCTGCATCTATCGTGACGATAATAAGAAATTGATGATTATCGCTGCAGACTCATCAGATGCGGCTCTTGAGAATCTGCTGAAATCCGGGAACATTCGCTTCAATGATGTGCGAAATGATAATGATATGGCGGATTTTATGAAAGGGATGTATACACGAAGAATTGTTCATGATGTGGATGCATTCAGGGAAAAGATTCTGCTGTCAGACAACAATTACGACGACAGAATTATTGAACTGATGAAACTGTCACTGTCCGGTCTCATGAAGAGAGAACACTCTGAGCCGGTTTACAGAGTATTCCTTGAGGACTTAACCCGCAATTTTATGGAATTTACCGTGATTACGGGAAAACGTGCTCCATTTGAGTATGTGACCGTCAATACACCATTGGATTCCTATCACTCTTTTCAGAAGTGGTATCAGCAAAAACTTGGCAGGCCGGAAGACGATGAATATATAGAAACAGATCAGAGATGGGCGGCTAAGGCAGGCTTGCTGGATGATGATGATTTGAACCTCCTGATTCCGACTGACTGATTTCAAAGAGGAAGATGCTGCTCCGAGGATGGGCATTTGACAATATAAACGGATACTTTGCCTGCCCGGCACTGATCCGGCTGTGTTAATGTACACAGCCGGATCGGTGCCAGGCGGGCTTTATATATCACAGGTGTTTGCGGCTTGTCTGTACGCGGATTTGACGCAGCAATTGGGAAATCCGCATACAGGTTCTGATGAGCGCCGAGACCACAATGGAAAGAGAATGTCACGAACCTTGTATGCCTTAGCGATGGGCATGTTTGGCGGTCAATGTATTCTCGGGTATAACCGCGGGCGCTTTACACCCGCGGAGATTCCGGAGGCCGGAGCTGGGGGCGGAGAAGATTACGGGATGCGCCGAATTTCGGAACGCATTGAGCGGGCGGCGGGCATGAGTTTTTCAGAACGGTATATAGAAAATGTGGACATCTGTAGATGCACCTGATATGCGGAATATGGACAGGTCCAGGTCGTTTGTCCGGGAGCTGATGATGTCGCAGTCTCCATCTTTATTCAATTCTGAAGGATTGCGAGATGTCGGATCGTCTTCTGCGGGTTTACCTCATGGTTTCCTGACGAGAAAAACAGTGCCCGGCCGGAGCCGGGCACTGCAAGTCAACATTCTTCAATCTGGAATCCCTGCGAAACGGTTCTCATTAACGGGACTGTGCAAAGCCGGAATATGGAAACCGGGAAAGTCACAAACCGATTCACTCGTGGTCAGCCGGGCGTTCCTCGCGTGTGGTGTGTCCATAAAGGTATCTGACGGGAAGGCAGATCAGGGAAGGCACGGTGGACAGATGCTTGGAAAGCACTGTGCTTACACAGGTCTCGGCGATTTCCTGAACCGGCTGCTCGATGGTACTCACAATAGGTTCCTGATCCCCGAACATGCGGATGCCGTCGAAACCGATGACCTGTACATCTTCTGGTACCCGAATGTCCATGGAACGCAGAAGGCAGATGATCTGCCAGGCGAGGGAATCCGTGACGACAAACAGTCCGTCAAAGTCCAGTCTGCCATGGGAAATATGTGCGCGGAGAAAATGTTCAAACTCGGAAAAGGGGTGAGAATCATCCAGGGACATCACTTCAAAGGGAAGCCCAAGCTCCACACAGGTGCTGACAAAGCCGTCCTTGCGTTTGCTGGTCTCATTTTTCAGGGGTGACCCGGAACTGAGATAGGCCACGTGGGTGCATCCGAGTTCGCTGAGCTTGTGGGCGGCAATGCATCCGCCGCTGAAATTGTCAGAAGCGATGCATGGTACGGATGAAGAAAAGAAACGGTCGATGGTGACGAAAGGAATATCATCCGGGATGGTGAGCCTGGGATTGTAGGTCAGGGCGATAATGCCATCCACCTGATTCTGCCTGGCCATCTGGATGAACTCCTTTTCCCGGTCCTTGTCAAAGCCTGTAAAGCACAGGAGCATCCGATAGTTCCTCTCTTCCAGGGCGATGTTCACATAATGAACGAGAAGGGCAAAAAATGGATTGATGGTGTTTGGAATAATGAAAGCAACGGTATTTGTGCTGCCTGTTCTCAGACTGCGGCCGCTGCTGTTGTACTGGTAACCCAGATGCTGAATGGCGGCTTCAACTTTTGCCTTGAATTCTTCGCCTACCTGCTGACCATTGACAACTCTGGAGACTGTTCCCAGAGCTACTCCGGCTTCCCGGGCAACATCGGCCATGGTCGGCGAACTGCGTTCTTTTCCCAAGAGCCATTCTCCTCCTTTGTTTCATGAAACAGATGATAGCATTTTCATAAGATAAGGTCAAGACACAGATTGAGCAGGAAAATGACCACTGAAACGGGATGAAATGGAATGCCCCATTCATGGAAAACCGGACAATACGGTGGGTGAAAGAACAGCATGAGCCTTGCAGACCGGGTTCGGAACGCCGGAGCGATCCGGACCCGGCGCGCGTGAAAAAGAAATATCCGGACACTGACTGGCCGGAGAAGTAAAGGGATCAGTCAAAATATGGAAGACATGCACAGCCTGTGGACAGAAGAGAACCCGGTTTGTGAAATACAGAGGCAGACAGCGGGAATGTTGAACTGAAACCGTGAAATATCTGATGAAATTCAACGAATTGAATTTCATGAACAATTCAACAAAAAAAGGAAGCGCCAGCATTGACGCTGACAACTTCATGAAACAGAGAGTGCGGAGAATAATTCAGACCAGGGGTGAGACACAGGACGGATCATGAAACGTAACCGCGGCAGGAAACAGCGGCGTTGGAAACGCAATGGTCTTTCAGGCATCGGGTGCAGAATGCAGAAATGATATATAATGAAGGAACCTGGACGACTGCGCAGTGATGGACATATGGGAAACAGGACGGGGGCAGTGGCGTGTCACAGAAATCCTGTTGGTCCAAAACGGGGGAAATATGCAAAAAAAAAGACAGGAAGAGTATTGACAACCGGAAAAAGCCGTGATAACATTTTCGTGGTATTCATGAATCGAATCATGAATAGGGACGTGAAATTCATAACAAGGAGGAACGCTTATGACTTCGACAGCTTCACCGGCCAAACGGGGACATCGGAAAAGCCTGGGAAAGCGGATCCTGGACAACTGGCAGCCATATGTGTTGCTGCTGATTCCTGTGGTCATCACTATTGTGTACAAGTATGGCCCCATGTACGGCATCCAGATTGCTTTCAGGAACTATAACCCCGGCCTTGGCATTACGGGGAGCGAGTGGGTAGGCTGGAAATGGTTTGAACGTTTTTTCCGGGCACCAAACTTTGACCGGATGCTCTGGAATACCGTAAAACTGAGCCTGTACTCGCTGCTCTGGGGGTTCCCGGTTCCCATCATTCTGAGTCTTGCTCTGAACCAGCTCCGTTTCAAGAAACTGAAGCGCACCGTTCAGACAGTCATCTATGCGCCTCACTTCATTTCCACCATCGTTATCTGCGGTATGCTCCGTATCTTCCTGAGCCCCTCCGGCGGTCTGATCAACCTGATTGCCGGCACCAAGATTGACTTCCTGACGGAAGCCAGCGCGTTCCGCACCATTTACGTGGCCAGCGGTATCTGGCAGGAAGCCGGCTGGGGAACCATCATTTATCTGGCTACGCTGTCCAGCGTGGATCCCGCGCTGTATGAAGCGGCCAAGGTGGACGGCGCGAGCGTCTTCCAGCGGATCCTCCACATTGATATTCCCTGCCTGCTGCCCATGGTCATCCTCCAGCTCATCATGAGTGCTTCCGGTCTCATGAGCGTCGGCTTCGAGAAGGCCTATCTTCTGCAGACGGACCTGAACCGTGCCACCAGCGATATCATTGCCATCTATGTGTATGAGCAGGGCATTGTGAGCGCACGCTATGAACTGGGTACTGCAGTGGGTCTGTTCAATACAGCCATCAATATCGTGCTGCTGGTGATTGTGAACCGCATTGCCAAGAAATACGGCGATGTCAGCTTCGTGTAAGAGAGGAGGAAGAATCATGGCAGGCTTTTCCAAGAGAAAGCAGGGTGAACTGGGCGGCTTCAGCGACCGCACCAGTGACATTATCCTGGTGATCTTTTCCGTACTCATTCTGGTGATTGTGGCCTATCCTCTGTACTACGTTCTCGTGGCATCCTTTTCCGATCCCTATGACGTCTATGCGGGAAAAACGTTCCTGGTGCCCAGCCAGTTCACACTCTCCGGCTATCAGGCCGTGTTTGCGGAGCCGAACATTGTGCGCGGCTACGGCAACAGTATCCTCTATACCGTAGTGGGCACCATCTTCTCGGTGGCCATGATCTACCTGGTGGCGTATCCGCTGTCCGTTCCGGACCTGCCGGGCAAGAAGCTCGTCAGCATCTTCTTCATCATCACCATGTACTTCGGCGGTGGCCTGATCCCCACCTACCTGATCGTGCAGAAGACGGGCATCATGCAGACCATCTGGGCCATGTTCCTTCCCGGCGGCGTGGCTGTGAGCAATGCCATTATTGCCCGCAACTATTTCGAGTCCAGCATTCCCGGTTCGCTCAAGGAAGCGGCCAATATTGACGGCGCCAGCCATTTCCGGATCTTCTTCTCCATGATCATTCCGCTGTCCATGCCCATCCTCTCCGTGATGGTGGTGTTCTCCATGGTCGCGTACTGGAATGACTGGTTTACCGCTCTCATCTACATGACCAATGAGCAGGCGCCTCTGCCCCTGGTGCTGAGAAACATCCTGATCAAGTCTTCCACATCCGCCAACCAGGCCAGCATGATCAACGGTGGTTATGCCGAGCTGAACAAGATGACGGAAATGATCAAGTTTGCCTCCATTATCGTGGCAGCCGCTCCCATGCTGATTGTCTATCCCTTCGTTCAGAAGTACTTCGAAAAGGGCCTGATGGCAGGCGCTGTCAAGGGCTGATCTGACACTTTGGTTGTCTGCACCGCAAGGTGCTGAACATATCGACCCATAAAAAGGAGGATTTTCCATGAAGAAGCTCGTATCTCTGGCACTGGCTGCAATGATGCTTCTGTCCCTGGTGTCCTTTGCTTCCGCTGAAGGACAGACGGACTTCATCATTCTCAGCGGCATTTCCGCCCTGTCCGGCGGTTATGACAACAACCCTGTGCTGAACCAGATGCAGGAAGAAGTCGGCATCAAGATCACCTGGGATACCTGGTCTGACAGTCTGGGCGAAGTGGTGGGCACCCGCATCAGCGGCAATGCTGCCAGCAAGACGCCCATTGACGCCTTCCAGGCAGTCGGCTTCAGCAACTTCGATCTGATGCGGTACGGCGCTGCCGGCACCTTCATCGATCTGACCCCCTACATCACGCCTGAAGTGATGCCCAACCTGAGCGCCATCCTGGAAAAGCATCCTGAAATCAAGGCTGCCATTACCATGGAAGACGGCAAGATCTATGGTCTGCCTGCTGCAGAGCAGATGGGCACCGCCGGTATCGGCCGCGAGAAGGATTATTCCATCTTCAGCGTGCCCCAGTTCTCCATGATCAACAAGGCATGGCTGGATGATCTGGGACTGGAAATGCCCACCACCCTGGATGAACTGCACGCCGTACTGACTGCGTTCAAAGAGAATGACATGTCCGCCAAGTTCTACGGCAATGCCCCCGGAACCACCATCCCCATGAGCACCGGTTTCGACCAGTGGTGCTGGGGTCAGAACATCTTCTATGCCGGCTTCGGCTTCACCAACTGGCCCAATGACGTGTGCATGGACCTGATGGTGGACAAGGACGGCAAGGTCAACTTCGTATGTGACGATGACAACTACCGTGCTGCTGTGACCTATTTCCATGACTGGTATGCCGAAGGCCTGATGGACATGGAAATGTTCTCCCAGGATACCAACCAGCTCATCGCCAAGTGCCAGAATGGCAACGTGGGTGTGACCACCTGGTGGGAAATCAACGAAATCATGGGCGCACATGCGGGCGACTATGTCTACCTGCCCGTGCTCAACGGCCCCGACGGCACCAGCAATGTGACCCTGCGTACCGGCGGCGCCACCAATTCCGGTCAGCTGTCCATCACCGCTCAGTGCAAGGATCCCGCCAAGCTGCTGGCCTTCTATGACCTGTGGTACAAGGGCGAGAACGTGATGCAGCTCCAGTACGGCCCCATCGGTGTGTACTTCACCGAGCAGGACGAAAAGGGCATGTGGAAATCCATCACCGATGAGGAAGCCCGCGCCAAGTTCAACAAGGGTGCCGGAGAACTCAAGGCCCAGTCTGAAGTGGCCGGTCCCAAGCTGATCCTCTCCGAATACTACAATGAGTACTTCTACATGGAAGACCGCGCCATGGAGCGTCTGGCTGACATCTACGACTTCTGGATGCAGTATGTGAAGGATGACACCTTCTATCCTCAGGACTGCGTGTACACCCAGAGCGAACTGGATGATCTGGACTTCTACCGTGCTGACTTCGAGCGTGCCGTGTCCGAGCAGGAAGCCCTGTGGCTCAAGAACGGCGGCCCCACCGATGAGGAATGGGAAGCCTACAAGTCCACCCTGGAGCGCTGCGGCATGAGCACCCTGCTGGATATCTATCAGACCGTGTACGATCGTTATCTGGCAGCCAAATAAAATGGTATAATGTTTTCCTGCCGGGGGCCGGATGTCCGGCTCCCGGTTTCATACTATAAAAGATACACAGGAGGCCCAGCATGAGCAAGAATCCCACTGCGCTGGAACGAGTACGTGACTATGAACGGGAACAGGCGGTCAGACTGCCGGCGGACGAGCGCCCGCTGTTCCATCTCACACCGCTGATCGGATGGATGAATGATCCCAATGGCTTCTGCTATTACAAGGGACAGTATCATCTCTTTTATCAGTATCATCCCTTTTCCCGCCAGTGGGGACCCATGCACTGGGGGCATGCCGTGAGTCAGGACCTTCTGCACTGGACATACATGAACTGTGCGCTGGCGCCGGATACGGCCGCGGACGCGGGCGGATGCTTTTCCGGAAGCGCCGTGCCCATGCCCGACGGGCGGCTGATGCTCTGCTATACCGGTGTGCAGCCGGCGGGCACCTTCCGCCGCGAGACCCAGGCCCAGTGCGTGGCTTTCGGCGACGGACAGGATTTTGAGAAATCCCTGCTCAATCCGGTGATCCGGCACGCG
>CACYNZ010000191.1 GCA_902775835.1 uncultured Eubacteriales bacterium
AGGATCCCTACGCATCTCTGAATCCGCGCATGACCGTGGCGGATATTGTGGCGGAAGGCCTGGACCTGCATGGTATGTACCGCGGCGCTGAGCGCCAGAAGCGCATATTTGAGCTTCTGGACATGGTGGGCATGCTCCCGGAGCATGCCAGTCGGTTCCCGCACGAGTTCAGCGGCGGACAGCGGCAGAGGATCGGCATTGCCCGGGCTCTGGCTGTGGAGCCCAGACTGATCATCTGCGACGAGCCCATTTCCGCCCTGGACGTCTCCATTCAGGCACAGGTCATCAATCTGCTGATGAATCTGCAGAAGGAACTCGGCCTGACCTATCTGTTCATCGCGCATGACCTGGCCATGGTGGAGCACATCAGCAGCAGGATCGGCGTCATGTATCTCGGGTCCCTGGTGGAAACCGGGACCTCCCATGAGCTGATGGCGCATCCGAAGCATCCCTATACCAAAGCACTTCTGTCGGCAGTGCCCTTTGCGGATCCGGACGCTTCCCGGGCGCGTCCGCGCATCGCGCTGTCCGGTGAGGTGCCGAGCCCGATCAGCATTACGGAGGGCTGCAAGTTCCAGACCCGCTGCCCCTACTGTACGGAGGAATGCAGAAGGCAGATGCCGCCGCTGCGTGAAACAAACGGGGAACGTCAGGTGGCATGCTTCCATGTGCAGGAGTAAAGACCGGAAATGCAGGCATTCAGGACAATAGAAAAGAGAGAATAAGCATGAACGCAGAGTTTTTTATCAATCGCAGAAAACATCTGGAAGATCAGCTGCCGGACCGTTCCCTGACATTCTTTTTCGCGGGAAACCCGAAGCAGAAGACGGCGGATATGGACTATCCCTTCAGCGTCAACCGGAATTTCTATTATCTGACAGGCTCTGACCGGCCCGGGCAGATTCTGGTTCTGGAAAAGGCGGGCGGGAAAACGGTGGAGTGGTTGTTCTTTGCCCGTCCGGACCCGCATTATGAACTGTATAACGGGAAAATGCCGGATATAGAGGATGTGCTTCGGGATACGGGCGTGCAGCAGGCGGACTATCTGGACCGCTATGATGAGCGCATGCGCCGGATTCTGGGCCGGGGCAGCATTGATGAACTGCTGTTTGATTTCCACAAGCGGGACCTGGACAGCACCGTGTATCCGGAGAATGAAATGTGCCGCAGGCTTCAGGAAATGAACCCGGCATTCAGGATCTCGAGCGTCAGCCGCCTGGTGAACAACCTGCGCCGGATCAAGGATGAGCAGGAACTGGACTGCATGCGCAAGGCCATTGACATCACGGCGCTGGGCATTGAGGCGATTCTGGATCACATGCATGACGGCGTGAATGAAATAGAGCTGGAAGCATGGTTTGACTTCGCCCTGACCATGAACGGAGCAAAGGATACTGCGTTTGACTCCATTATGGCCGGCGGCGTGAACTCCAATGTACTCCACTATTCCAGCAACAACCAGGTGCTGCACGACGGCGATGTGCTGTTGGTGGACCTGGGCGCGGAGTTCGGGTATTATGCCGCGGATATCAGCCGGACGTTCCCGGTGAGCGGGAAGTTCACCGAAATCCAGAAGACCGTGTACAATGCGGTGCTGTACGGCCAGCAGAAGGTGTTCGAGTTTCTGGCCCCCGGCAAACCCGTGGAGGAAACGCTGGATGTGGCGCGCCAGGCCATCGGGGAAAAGCTGATGGAAGCCGGCATCATTCATGACATGGAGGAAATGAAGAAGGTGCTGCCGCACGGGGTCAGCCACTATGTGGGCCTGGACTGCCATGACGTGGGCGACCGCGAACTGCTGGCACCGGGCATGGTGGTGACCATGGAACCCGGCGCCTATCTTCCCGAGCTCGGGTTCGGCGTGCGCATTGAGGATGACGCGCTGATCACGGAAAGTGGCGCGGAACTGCTTTCTGCCCGGATTCCCAAGACTGTGGAAGAGATTGAATCCTACCTGGCGAAGCGCGCCAGATAAGCCGCTGGCTCTCTGCCTCAGGGCAGTGACCATAAAAAATACACTGGAAAGGAAATGTGACCATGAAGAAACTGTTGACCCTCGTTCTGGCCCTCGCCATGCTCTTCTCCGTGATGAGCATGTCCGGTGCTGAAGGCACCGCAGCCGAACTCGCGGATGATCAGACCCTGCGCGTATCCATCGGCGTGGATCTGACCGATCTGAACCCGCTGACCGAATCCACAGCGGAAGGCTCTGACCTTTTGCTCACCAGCCTGGAAACCCTGGTACGCCAGAAGGCCAACGGGGTGATCGAAATGGGCAGCGGCCTGGCGGAAAGCTGGGACGTGAGCGAGGATGGAATGACCTACACCTTCCATCTGCGTGACGCCAAGTTCTCCAACGGCGCTCCGATCACCGCTCCGGATTTCGAATATACCTGGAAAAAGGTGCTGGATCCGGCGACTGCATCCGAGTATGCCTATATGCTCTATACCATTGAAGGCGCCGAAGCGTACAATGTCGGCGAAGGTTCCGTGGATGACGTGGCGATTCACGCCATTGACGACAAGACCCTGGAAGTGAAGCTGACCGGTGCCTATGACTACTTCATCGGCACACTGGTGATCCCTCAGTTCTCCGCGGTTCCCGCAGGCTATGCTGAGGAGTGCGGTGACAACTTCTTCATGGATGTGGACCATATGATCTTCTCCGGTCCGTTCATGATCACCGAGTGGGTGCCCAGCCAGTCCATCACTGTGGAAAAGAACCCGAACTACTGGGATGCCGACAGCGTGATCCTGGACAAGATCATCTTCGACATGACCATGGAAAGCAACACCATCGTGCAGATGTACACCACGGACATGCTGGACGTGATCCAGGTGCAGCCCAACTATCTGGACATGTTCCGCGGCGAGAAGGGCTTCATTTCCGTGACCGAGCCCGTGACCGAGTACGTCATGTTCAACTTTGAGAATGAATTCTTCGCCAATCTGCATATCCGCCGTGCCTTCTCCATGGCCCTGAACCGTGTGGAATACATGGAAAGCTTCATGCGCAGCGGCTCCACCCCTGCCTACGGCTTCATCCCCGGCGGCATCAAGGGCTCCAACGGTCAGGAATTCCGCACCAACAACGGCGACCTGTACACCGATGCCGGCAAGGGCAACACCGCTGAGGATGCTCTGGCTGAACTGAAGCTCGGTCTGGAAGAGATCGGCAAGACCGTGGAAGATCTGCAGAATGCCGGCCTGAGCCTGGTTATTGGACAGGGCGACGCCAACCTGACCACCGCACAGGTGTTCCAGCAGTACTGGAAGAGCGTTCTGGGCGTGGACGTGCAGGTCAATTCCCTGGCCTACGCCATGCGTCAGGAACAGTATGCCGGTGACTTCACCCTGGGCAAGGAAGGCTGGGGCGCTGACTACAATGATGCGCTGTCCTTCCTGGAACTGTTCATTTCCACCAGCCCCTACAACAAGAACCATTACGCCAATGCCGCCTATGACGAAGTGCTGGCCAAGGCCAACGCTCTGCACGGCGACGAGCGTCTTGTGCTCCTGGAGCAGGCTGAAAAGATCCTGGTCGCCGAGGACCAGGCCATCGCTCCCACCTTCTTCCAGACCCGTTCCTGGGTTGCCAAGGACAAGGTGGAAGGCCTCATCCGCAATGGCTGCGGCGTGCGCTGCGAATACAAGTACGCCTATATCACCAAGTAAGCAAAGGACAGAAGAATGCCTGAACGCAGGCTGACTGTCTGACAGGTTTTTTCCGGGCTTCCGTCCCGCCGTATGGCGGGGCGGAAGCCTTTTTGCGCGCATGAAAAAAGCGCCGCGGTGCGGCGCTGATGTTCAGGAGATCCCTATGCTGCGGGCGTGGAAAGGATATTCCGGAGCACCCGGGCATAGATGATATAGGAAATGATCACGTTCAGGATATCGGCGATGGCCTGGGTCCAGATAATGCCCGTCATGCCGAAGAGCGCGTTCATGAGGAACAGGATCGGGATGTTCAGAGCCAGCTGCCGGATGACGCAGAGCCAGAAGGAAGGTCCGCCCCGGCCCACGGCCTGCATGAAGTTGACCATGTTGAAGCTGAGAAACATGAAAGGCGTGGCAAAGCATCTGGCCCGCAGAAACTCGGTGCCCAGCTCCACGGTGCGTGCGTCATCAATGAAGGCGTGAATAATGGGTCCGGCCAGCAGACGGTACAGGAGCACGCTGAGAAAGGCAAAGGCAAGGCCTGCAATGCGCGCGGCGTTGAAGAAGGCGCGCATGCGCGGAAAGTTGCGGGCGGCATAGTTGTAGCCGATCAGGGGAATCATGCCAAGGCATATGCCGATGCCCACGTTCAGGGGAAGGCGCTCCACCTTCAGCACAATGCCCATGGCGGCCAGCTCAATATCCCCGTGGGAAGCGGACAGGCGGTTGATGACGATATTGGTCAGGTCATAAAGGAACACGCTCAGAGCAGCGGGTACGCCGATGGACAGAAGACTGCGGAGCGAGGCGCGGCTGATGTGCTCCACACGTCTGGGAATGCGGAGAACAGAAGCGGAAGAGACGCGCCGGAAGACCAGAAGGAAGTAGATGACGGAGCACACATTGGAGAGCATGGTGGCAATGCCCGCACCCATGACCTGATATCCGTCCGGGAGCAGCAGGAACATGAACAGCGGGTCCAGACCGATGTTCAGGATGCCGCCCATGGTAAGGCCGAACCCGGCTTCCCGGGAAAATCCCGCGTTGCGCAGAAGAAAGGACATGGTGGTGCCCAGCACATTGGCCGTACCGCCGATGACCACCACGAACAGCAGGTACTGTCTCGCATACCCGATGGTCCGGTCACTGGCGCCCAGCAGGCGCAGCAGCGGATCCATGAAGACAAGGCACAGAAGCGAGAATGCCACGGCGCTTCCGGCTGCGGCGGTCAGGGTCCAGGAAGACACACGCCGTGCTTCCTCCGGGCTCTGACTGCCCAGAAGCCGGACCATCAGCGTGCCGCCGCCGACCCCGAAGAGATTGGCCAGAGCACCGACCATGAGGAAGACTGTCAGCACCAGGGAAGACGCCGCCACCATGTGCGGGCTGCCTGCCCGGCCGATGAACCAGGTGTCCGCAATGTTGTAGACAAGCGTGATCAGCTGGCTGATGATGGTGGGAATGGCCATGCGGGTCAGGGCGGCGGGAACCGGCATGGTCTCAAAGAGTGCATTTTTGGAATTCATGGCCACGGATTCCTTCTGCGTCATGATGCGGAAATCTCTCCATCCCGGATGATATAGGCTGCTTCGATTTCACCGACGTACATGGTATGACAGTCCCGATTGGCCATGGGATGGGTGCCGGGTACGTCCTGGGGATAGCAGGCGCTGCGGATGTTTTCCGGAATCAGGTTCAGGTCCTGATCCTGGGCATAGAGAATGCGGCATTCCAGGGTCAGCGGATACTGCCGGACGCCCGGGGTATGAATGACGGAGGCATCCTCGAGTATAAGGCCTGCTTCGCGGACCTTGTCCACATGAAAGCCGGACTGGGAACCGCATACGCGCTGGATCACGGGGTCCACCGGCCCGAGCGGGGCGCTGATGGTGAACTCGCCGGTGCGGTCCAGGGCGCCCTTGGTGTACCGCCCTTTGCGGACATAGACGTGGAATGTGCTTTTTCCCCATAATGTGCCCAGGTGTCCCCAGCCGATGACCATGGAATTGAACTTGTCGTCCATGGTGTTGAGCAGGATGCCGCGGGGCAGGGCGGACAGCAGCTGGGCGGCATAGTCATTGAGCAGAATGTTTTCTTTCATGCGGCTTGCATCCTTTCTCCAGATCCGGCAGAAAATGTGGGGATGTTTCCGAAAAACGGTTGATTCCCGGGGCCGGATATGGTTCAATCAGTATAAGCCTTAGAGCAGACTTCAAGTCAATGCCCGGTTCTGTTTTTCCGGATGCGTACAGCAGAGCCGGAGTTTTGACAGTCCGGAAAGGAATTGTGCGTTATGAATGAAAGACTTGCGAAAATTCAGGAAAAAATGCAGCGCGGCGAGCCGGTGATCGGCATATTCGTGCTTCTCGCGGATGCGGCAGTCAGTGAGATGGCAGGATATGCCGGCTGCGATTTTGTGTGGATTGATTCCGAGCACGGGCTCCTGGGGCGTCAGGAGATCTATCATCACGTACTGGCAGCCCAGTCTGCCGGCGCATGCGCGTTTGTGCGGGTGCCCGGTGTGGAAAGGCAGCAGATCAAGCATATTCTGGACATGGGTCCGGACGGCGTCATCTTTCCCTTTGTGAACACGGCAGATCTGGCGCGTCAGGCAGTGCAGGCGTGTACGTACCCCTCGGAGGGCGGAGTGCGCGGGATCGGGCCTCTGCGCGCCATCCGGTACGGTCTGGACAGCGAAGCGGAATATCTGACGCATGCCGGGGACGAAGTGTGGAAGATCCTGCAGATCGAGAGCATGGAAGCCGTGGACCATCTGGAGGAAATCGCCCGTGTTCCCGGATATCAGTCCCTGTTTGTCGGCCCGGCGGATCTGGGCATGTCCATGACGGATGTGCCGGCAGAGGAAAAGCCGGAAAGGATTGCCGGGATACAGCGCCGGGCTGCGCAGCTGGCCCGGGAGCATGGCAAATACTGCGGTTCCTGCGCGGGTCCGGACCGTGCGTCCTGTGAAAAGCTCCAGAGCCGCGGCGTGCAGTGGATGACGATTGCCCAGGACGCCAGAATTCTCAGCGGCTTTCTTGCAGAAGCTGTGCGGAAGATCCGGCTGTGATGTGTGAAAGGGAGGACTTGTATGCAGACGCGAACCATTATCATCCTGCTTCTGGCAGTTATGAATATCGTATCCTTTCTGCTCATGGCGTGGGACAAGCGCTGTGCCCGCAGAAAGCTGCGCCGGATACGGGAGAGAACCCTCTTTCTCGCCGCGGGCCTGTTCGGTGCCCTCGGCGGCGTTATGGGCATGTTTCTGTGCCATCACAAGACCAGACACTGGTATTTCCGCTACGGCTTCCCGCTGATGCTTCTGGCGCAAGCCGTGGTTCTGGCTCTTTTATGGACCCACATGCCGGCATAATGGGGAAAGCATGAAAAAAGGCCGTCCGTAGACGGCCGGACGGTCTTTATACGCCGAGGCGCAGGGCAGCCAGACGCGCGAAGAACTGTGCTGCCGGGAATATGGCGGAAGGATCCACGGTGAAGCGCGGATGATGGCTGGGATAGCTGCCTCCGGTGCCGACCCGGATGAAGACCCCAGGCGCATGGCGGAGATACTGGCTGAAATCCTCGCCGCCCATGGTGTTTTCCTG
>CACYNZ010000192.1 GCA_902775835.1 uncultured Eubacteriales bacterium
TGACGGTAACAATAATAGGAAAACAAAACCGCCACAACCACCTGACCGGCAATCTTCTGCCACGGCGTCAGGCCCTCGTGACGCTTTTTCACGGCCTTGATATAGTCATCCGCGAACCCGACCAGCATGGACAGGAGCGAAACGGCCAAAAGGGCGAGTCCGAAATCAGACTTGCCCTGAAAACTCCCGGCATGAAGCAGGAGCGTCACAACCACCATGGCCGCGGCCATCATGAGGCCGCCCATCACCGGCGTTCCCTGCTTACTCTTGTGCGTCTGCGGTCCAAGATCGTAGATCGTCTGTCCGAAATGCAGCTTCCGAAGCATCGGAATCACTTTCGGGCCCATCAGCAGAACCAGAATCCACGCCACTACCAGACTCAAACACAATTTCAGCATGTACGTTCCTCTTCTCTTTCTTTACACCGTTTCATCCTCCGCGCGCATCTCGTCGAGCAGTTCCTGGACTACCACCTTTTCATCAAACGGTCTGCGCACGCCTGCGATTTCCTGATAGGTTTCATGACCTTTCCCGGCCAGGATCAGCACGTCACCCTCCTTTGCCATCTTCAGGCCGTAGCGTATGGCTTCCCTGCGGTCTTCAATGACAACATACGGCTTGCCTGTGGGCTTGATGCCTTTCTCAATGGACCGGAGAATTTCCACCGGATCCTCGCCTCTTGGGTTATCGCTGGTGAGAATGCAGAAGTCTGCCAGCTCGCCGCCGATCCGGCCCATCTGCGGACGCTTGCCGTGATCGCGGTCGCCGCCGCAGCCAAACAGGGCAATCACGCGGCCCCGGGCAAATTCGCGCACCGTCATGAGAATATTCTTCAGGGCATCCGGGGAATGGCTGTAGTCCAGAATCACCTTGTAGCTGGTTCCCGTCTGCAGCGTCTCAATGCGTCCCGGGACCGATTCAATGGCTTCCAGGCCCTCACGGATCTTTTCCGCATCCACGCCCAGTACCATGGCCATGGCGGCTGCCGCCAGCGCATTGTACACATTGAACATGCCGGTCATGCGCAGGTGAATGATGCTCGGATGCATGGAGTGCAGGAGCATTTCAAAGCTCACGCCGTTCTCCGTAATCTCAAGGTTCCGGGCAAACAGGTCCGCATCCGCGCAGATTCCATAGCTGACGCACGGAACCTTCATGCCGTCCATCAGGCGGCCCACAGTCTCCTCGTCCGCATTGACCACGGCGTTTCTGATCTGTCCGCCCACCATGAAGGACTTCTTGGTTTCAAAGTACCGGTCCATGGTGCCGAAGTAGTCCAGATGATCCTGGCTGAAGTTGGTGAAGCATCCGGCTTCAAACTCCATACCCTCAAGCCGGTTCATGTCAATGGCATGGGCGCTGACCTCCATGCCCACCACTTCCACGCCCGCCTGGACCATGGCGTATAGTGTCTGCTGCAGTTCCACAGGATCCGGTGTGGTGAGGTGGGAGGCAATCCGCCTGTCCCCGATCAGCGTGCCGGTGGTTCCGATCAGTCCGCACTTGTAGCCGGCCGCCTCGCAGATGGACTTGAACATATAGCTTGTGGTGGTTTTGCCCTTGGTGCCCGTAATACCGAAAATCTTCATTTTCCGGGACGGCCAGTCATAGAAGGCACCTGCCATTCTGGCCATGGCGCTCCGGCCGTGACTGACCCGCACCTGGGGCACGGGCAGCGGAAGAAAACGTTCCACCACCAGCGCCACGCACCCGTGCTCCAGCGCTTCCGCGGCATAATCATGCGCATCAAACCTTGCGCCTTTGATACAGAAAAACAGTCCCCGGTCCATATTGTCCCGGCTCGACGATGTAATGCTGCCGATTTCCGTGTCCATGTCTCCCTGCACGTCCAGCAGTTCCGGTAGACCCTGAATCAGGTCACTGAGTTTTTTCATCCCGTTCCGCCTGGCCTTTCCAAGCCGGAAAGGCGGCGCTCCCCCTCTCGATATCGGTCCCGTTCCCGCGGGATGTTTTTATTTTCTCGAATCTGCAGTCACTGTCTCCGTAGTTACGCAGGGCGTCACAGCCATGTTCTCCGGCACCCGGATCTTGATGCTTGCCCTGCCCTGACTGCTGACCATGCCCTGCTGCACGGCAACCATGCCCACATTGGTATGGCTCATGAGGTACTCATAGCTGCTTTCAAGCGCTGCATAGTCTTCATCCGCCTTCGCAATGCGGCTTTCCAGGCGGGTCACTTTTGCATTCTGGGCTGCGATCTGGCCGCGTCCGTAAAGGAACATGCTGAGCATGACCACCAGCACAATGGTCATCACTGCGCAGGCCGCGGTGGCGCGCACGCCCCGCCGGTCTGCAATCGGCGCCATTCTGGCCCTTTCCGCTTCCAGCTCCCTGGCCCGCCGCTCCCGGCGTCCGTTATGCTCCTCCGGCAGGGAATACACAGGATTGAGTCCCGCGTCCATTTCAGGCAGCGGTGCCTGGAGGACCATTTCGCGGGTTCTGCCCATCCGGGAGCCCGCGCCGCCCCACTCCGCATAGGAATAATCTACGGCGCCGAAAAACACGCGCCGGCCGTTTGCGTAACGGCTGCTCGCTCTCCTGCGGCTCATTTCAGGTCCTCCTTTCTCAGAGCTGTCCCATGATTTCGATGATGGAAGGTACATTGGCAAAGAAGTTGGTCTGCTTGGTCTCGAAACGGCTCTTGGAAGTGACGAGAATATGCCGGTTGTTACCGGTAATCACGGCTTCCTTTTCATCGCCGAGCATGATTTCACGCATCTGGGTGGGCAGCAGAAGGCGGCCCTGATTGTCCAGTTCCTGCCCGCGGAAGGACAGTGCGTCAAACATTTCCAGGTACTCCACCACCGCAGGGTTCATGGAGCCCTTTTTGCTGTACTGGTCCCTGACTCTGGCCCACTCAAGGTTGGGATACAGGCCGATGGACTTGAAATTATAGGAAGGGGCGACACAGAAAGTCGTCCCCAGTGCTTCCCGAAAACATTGAGGAATCACCAGACGGCCCTTGCCGTCCAGTGAATGTCTGTATGTGCCTGTAAAGCTGTTTTCATAGGCTTTGAGAAGGAGTTCATCTTCGGTGGGGCCTGAAACCGGGGCAGCCGGATTCTCGGGCATAGATCGATTATCGTCCATGGTCCCCCACCTTTCCTCCACTTTTTACCACAAATAGGGATGCAAACCCATTATATCCCACTCAAAGGAGCGGCGCAAGTCTCCGGAAATGTGCCCGGAGACCGCTGCCAGGCCAGAAAAAAAGGGGCCTCACGGTCCCTGCGCTGCCCCAAAATCGGATATGTGGTGTTTTATCCGGAACATGCCCAGCATATTTTGTGGCACAGAAAAACCGGCCCCGACCGGGACCGGCATAATTTCCAAAATGTTACAAACTTATTTTTTTTTGAAGTCGAAAATTTTTGTGGGGACAAATCCCAAAGCATCGCAGGAAGAGAGGACATAACGCACTCCATCCTGGATTCCGGTGAATCCGGAAGCGATGGCCTGACCGTGCAGATGGCCGTATACGCACGTATCCACCGAATAGCTTTGCATCAGCCTGGTAAACCCGCTTTCGCGGATGCTGCGGTTCAGCGGCGGATAATGCATCATGGCCACGAGCGTCCTTTCTCCGGCAAGAGCGCGTCCTGCCTTCAGCGACAGCTCCATGCGGATCAGTTCCCGCTCATAGATCTTTTCGTCCTCGGCGTTCAGTTCCTCTTCCCCGCCCGGAAACTTCCAGCCCCGGCTTCCGCAGACCACCATGTCTCCCAGATCCAGCGCATCATTCTGCAGCACATGCATGCCCTCCGGCAGCATGGCCCGGATCCGTGTCACGGATGACCACCAGTAATCGTGATTGCCGCGGATCAGGATCTTCCGTCCCGGCAGGGAACTGATCGCCATGAGATCATCAGCCGCATCCTTGAGGTACATGGCCCAGGAAATGTCTCCGGCAACCAGAACGCAGTCTTCAGGACTGACCTGTTCCCGCCAGGAGCTGAACACTTTTTCCACGTGGCCTGTCCATTGGGGACCAAACAAATCCATGGGCTTTCCGGCGCCGCCGTCCATGTGCAGGTCCGCTATGGCAAAAACCCTCATGCAGCCTCCTTATTTCTCCTCGTCTTCCTGGTCTTCCGCATCCTGTTCGTTTTCTTCGTCTTCGCGGACCCGCTCAAGAGAGAGGGCATCGCCCATTTCGGCAAATCCCTCATCCAGATCGTCCTGTTCCAGGTCAGGAATGATCTCGTCCATACCGCTGACACTGTCCATGCTTCCCAGGCTGTCATCATGGATGCCGTCTTCGGCATCCGAGCTGTCCGTTCTGCCGTTGCTGCCCATTTCCCGCAGACACATGAGACACACATCGTGGCCGGGCACAACCGGATTCTCGTTGCAGATGGAACACAGTTCCACTTCTTCTTCATCGCGGCCGACCGACTGCAGTTCCTGCTGGCAGATCTTGCAGAGCTTGTCACGGCTGGGCATATAGTTGAGTTCACACCTGGGGCACAATACAAATTTCACGACTTTCTCCTCCAGTGAGCATATGGAATGAAAATAGGGAAAAATAGGGAGATAAAACCACCAGTCCGGCCCCCGGACCCGGTTTTTATGGATGAGCGCACCATTATATCCCATGACTGCTCCACAAAATAGGAAATAATCCCCACTTTCGGCTGGAAGGCTGCCACAGAATACAGGATGCCGGGAAATGCACGGCTTCAGACTGTCGTCTTGTGAAACATGCGCTCATCTCATGCGTGACGGATTATACTCATCCCATGTGCGCTGTCAAGACAAAAAAAGGAAATCCTTCCCAAAGGCACTTTTCTCACTGGCAAAAATCGCTTATAATGTGTCCACAGGCCTCAGGAAAGGAAGATTTGATGTCTAAGGAGCGCTTGGGGATTCTCGGTGGAACATTCAATCCCATTCACGCCGGACATCTGGCCATGGCCAGGTGCGCATTGAAACAGGCATCCCTTGACCGGGTCATCTTCCTGCCAGACGGGATGCCTCCCCACAAAACCGGCATTGCCTCCGCGAAGGACCGGTACATCATGATTTCCGTTGCGATCTGCCAGGACGAGCACTTTGAAGTCTCACGCATGGAACTCGACCGCACGGGAACCACATACACCTTTGATACCCTGACCGAACTGCACCGGAGTCATCCGAAGGCTGAACTGTTCTATATCATCGGCACGGATACCCTGATGGCGCTGCATACCTGGCACCGTTCCGATGAGGTTCTGCCGCTGTGCACCTTTCTGGTGGCGCCCCGGGAAACAGACTATACACCCGAGGAGATTCAGGCGGAAAAAAAGCGTCTGAAGAAAAAGGGCGCGCATTTCATCATGCTGGACATGCCTCTGGAACCCACCTCCTCCACTTCGGTGCGCGAAAAGCTTGCCGCCACGGGAACCGGGCTCGGGCTTCCCGCGGTGGAGGAATACTGTTCCCTGCGCGGACTGTACGGCATGCCCATGCGCATCTTTCAGGCCGAGCAGTGGCTGGACCAGCTGTACCAGGATCTGAACATCCGGCGTTTTGCACATACCCTCGGTGTCTGCTATGCCGCCCGGGAGCTCGCAAGACTCCACAGGACGGATGCCCTGAAGGCTGAAACGGCTGCCCTGCTCCATGACTGCGCCAAGTGCATGCCGCTCAAGGACATGCAGACCATGTGCCGGGAGTATGCGCTGACAGCCGATATCCAGACCATGTCCAGCGGCAATCTTCTGCATTCCGTGGCCGGCGCCTATCTGGCAGCCACGAAGTACGGCATTCAGGATCCGGATATCCTGCGGGCCATATCCTGTCACACCACCGGAAAGATCGGCATGACGCGGCTGGATATGATCGTATACCTGGCCGACAAGATTGAACCCGGACGCGCAGGCTATCCCTCGCTGGAAGCGGTGCGCGCCGCCGCCCGCGTTTCTCTGGAAAAGGCCATGCTCCTTTCCCTGGAAGGCACCGCCAGTTACGTGCGTTCCGGCAGCAAGCCCCTGCATCCGCAGTCCCTGAGAACCATTGAATGGCTGAAAAGCCTTCCTGAAACCACAAACCCACAGCAGGCAATAAAGGAGGTACCATCATGAGTGAATCCATCAACAGGCCCGAAAACATGACCGATCAGGAACTGGCCATTGAAATCGCCCGTGTTCTGGACAACAAAAAAGCCCGGGATCTCATTGTGCTCAATGTGCAGCACCTGACTGTCATCTGCGACTACATGGTGATTGCCACCGGACGCAATCCCAATCTGGTCAAGGCCATGGCGGACGACACCGATGACCGCATGGCCCAGCTGGGTCTTGAACTGCGCCGCATGGAAGGCCAGAATGAGGCCAAATGGATCGTTCTGGACTACGGACGGATCATGGTGCACATCTTCGCGCCTCAGGAACGCAGCTATTATCACCTGGAGAGGCTCTGGGATGACGGAACCAACCGCGTGGAACTTCCCTTCGAAGTGGACCAGACCCCAGACGACCCCTTCGGATTCTGAGGAAAAAGCGCATCACAGTGTTCACCGCGGACAAAACAGGCGGCGGATCGATGATCCGCCGCCTGTTTTTGCATGTCTGTCATTTCCGGATTTCCAGAACCCGGTCCAGAATCCGGTCTGCCATTTCACGCTTGAGCTGAAGCGGGAGTTCCTCCTCCCCGTCCTTCCAGATCAGCGTGGCAATATTGGTATCCCCGTTGAAGCCCGCTCCGGGCCTGGTCACGTCGTTGGCCACCATCAGGTCCAGATGCTTGCGGGCCATCTTTTCCCGCGCGTGACCCGTGAGATCCGTGGTTTCCGCCGCAAAGCCCACCAGCGTCTGCCCCGGTCTGCGCAGCTCCCCGACCTTTCTGGCAATATCGGGATTTTCCTGCATTTCGAGCACAAGGTCCTGACCCTGTTCCTTCTTCAGTTTCTGCGCATAGGTCTGGCGGAACCGGTAATCAGCCGGTGCGGCCGCCTGGATGATGACATCCATATCCCCGCATGCCCCGGTGACCGCGTCATACAGGTCCTGCGTGGATGAAACCCGGATGTCCTGGTCCACATCCGGCACAGGCGCTGTGGTGTACCCGCGCACCAGTGTCACATACGCGCCGCGGGCCCTGGCAGCTTCCGCAATGGCAAAGCCCATCTTGCCGGAGGATTCATTGGTCAGGAAGCGCACCGGATCCAGGTATTCCCGGGTTCCGCCCGCTGTCACCATGACCTTCAGGCCCTGAAAATCATTCCGGGAGCAGAGCAGTCCGCAGGCTGCCCT
>CACYNZ010000193.1 GCA_902775835.1 uncultured Eubacteriales bacterium
ACAAGGAATCCCTGCCCGGAGAGGAACCGGGCAAAATCATCATACCGGTCGATGTACTCCACCATGCCATGCGTCAGCTGAACAACCGCCCTGACTTTTTCCTCCTCCGGACACCATTCCTGCACATGCAGCTGATGCTTTCCGTCCGAGGACAGAAGTGTTCTGATCCGTTTCATATGCTTTTTTCCGCGCTCCTTATGATTCCCGGCAGCAATGCCGGCGGGATTCTAAGCATCCCTCTGTATTCCGAAGGGAAATACTAGCATGGTTTCCCGCGCATGTCAAAGCGTTTTCCATTGACCGGAGTCCCCGGAATCTATACAATATATGCATCAAGCATCCGGGAGGTGCATTATGCTTCATCAGAATCCTCTGCAGTCTGAACTGGATACCAGCACCCGCTTCATTACCGCCGGAGAAATCATGCTCCGTCTGACCCCGCCAAACTATGAGAAAATCCGCATGACCACATCTTTCGAGGCCAGCTACGGCGGCAGTGAGGCCAATATCGCCCTGGCACTGGCCAATCTTGGGATCGATTCCACCTTTTTCTCCGTGGTGCCGAACAACGCTCTGGGAAAAAGTGCCGTGCGCTGGCTGCGTTCCAATGATGTGCACTGCACGCCGGTGATTCTGACCTCGCCCGAGCAGACCCCGACCCACAGGCTGGGAAGCTATTATCTGGAAACCGGCTACGGCATCCGCGCCAGTCAGGTCATCTATGACCGGAAGCATTCCGCCATCTCCGAATTTGATTTTTCCCAGGTGGACCTGGAAAACCTGCTTGCCGACTTTGACTGGCTGCACCTGAGCGGCATAACGCCCGCGCTCTCGCCCAACTGTGCCGGTCTGATCCTTGACATGCTGCGCATTGCCCATGAGAAGGGGCTGACCGTGTCCTTTGACGGCAACTTCCGTTCCTCTCTCTGGACCTGGGAACAGGCCCGGGATTTCTGCACCCAGTGCCTGCCCTATGTCAATGTCCTTTTCGGCATTGAACCGTATCATCTCTGGAAGGATGACAGCAATCACAGTCTGGGCGACTGGAAGGACGGGATTCCGCTCCAGCCGTCCTACGAACAGCAGGACGAAATCTTCCAGCATTTTCTGGAAAAATACCCGAATCTGTCATGCATCGCGCGGCATGTCCGCTATGCCCACTCCGGTTCTGAAAACAGCCTGAAGGCCTTCATGTACTATGAAGGGCACACCTTCGAAAGCCGGCTGTATACCTTTACCATCCTGGACCGTGTCGGCGGCGGGGACGCCTTTGCATCCGGCCTCATCTATGCCATGATGAAGCACTACAAGCCCATGGACATGCTGAACTTCGCCGTGGCCTCCAGTGCGCTCAAGCACACTATTCATGGCGACGCCAATATTACCGACAACGCGGAGAGCATCCGCAATCTCATGAACATGTCCTATGACATCCGCAGATAACGCAAAAAGAACCCGTTCGGGTTCTTTTTGCGTTCCGGGTTTTCCTCACTCCGCTATGACGCAGGCAATCCCCGTGTTTTCCAGGATTTCTTCCGCCAGCGCAGCTTCCTTTTCCTGGTCCCTGTCTGCCAGCCGGATCTGCACCTGACCGGCAAGCGGCATATAGGAGGGACCCTTTTTCAGTGCAAGCCCTGCCTTCTGCACCGCTGAAGCGGCATAGGCCAGCACCAGATTCTGCATCACGGTTTTCCCGATCTTCATCCGCCATCCGACATGCTCCGCCATGTCCCCGATGCAGGCGGCATGGCGTCTGCCGATCTGCGGGGAGATAAAGCCAAGCTCAATATATTTGCCTTCCACATCCGTCCGGATGCTCATTTTCTGCAGCGGGACATCCGCCGCTGCACAGACGGACCGGATATACTGAAACGCCTGGTTCTGCTCCATGGGTCCGCTGCTTTTCCCGGCCGAGAAAGAAGCCTGCCGGTTTTCGTTTTCCGGGGAAACCGTTTCCAGCTGTAGCGCCCAGCCGGTCCTTGTCTGAAAAGCATCCATCGCTGCCGGATCCCCCGGTTCGCTTCCCTGAACCTGGATCCTGTACGTCTTCCGGTCCTCGTAATAGGAATACTTCCGGAGCCGGTTTCCGAAGGCTTCGCTCAGCAGCTGCTGCATGGCTGCATGATTGACACGCGGACTGATGACAACATTCCAGCCCGTTTCCTCAAGGAATGCATCCGCCGCTGTCTGAAACGCATTTTCCGGAACCGCGTCCGGGAACGCAAAACTGAGCTGGATTTCCTTGCTTTCGGCATACAGTCCCGCCTTTGCAAACGCAAAGGCCTCAAAGCGCATCTGCACCAGATCCTGGATCTCCTGCTGATTCAGTTCATGGGGTGCCTCTGCCTTTTCCGCTTCTTCCTGCTTCACCGGACGGAACAGAAACAGGCGGAATGGATTCACTTCAAAGTATGGAGATTCCTCAAGCATGCTCTGCCATGAACGGATATCCTCATCCGCGGATACGGCGGTTCCCGTCCAGATCGCCGAGAGCTGGATGGCTGTCCATTCGCGTTCCGGGTATTTTTCCCGCACAAACGCCCACAGCCGTTTTTCACCTTCACGCTCAGGCAGCCCCGTCTCCCCCATGGTATGCGGCCAGGCCAATTCGCGCTGTTTCCTGGGCACTCCGCAATGCACCTCAATGACTTCACCGCACCTGGGCACATACAGCCCGCGCAGATAGGGTATGTCAATCCGTGCAGCCAGCATGTTCATGACGTCCGGGTCACCGTGCACCAGAAACAGATGCTTTGGGCTCAGGGCACTCATCAGGCTCAGAATCTCGCTCTGGTCACCGTGCGCTGAAAGCCCGACCCGCTCCACCCTGGCACGCACCGGCACGGAATGGCCGTTCAGGGAAACGGAGGGCGGCGTATCGCTGTCAGCAGCCGTACTCTCCTGCGAAGAGTCCATCAGGCTCAGCAGCCGGCGTCCCGGCGCTTCCTCATCCTGATATCCCGTGATCACGATCATGCCGTCCCGCATGGAAGCGATCTTTTCCGCGTACAGTACGCTCGGCCCTCCGCTGAGCATGCCCGAGCTCGCCACGAACACGGCCGGCCCCGGCTTGTCCAGCAGTGCCCTCCGGTCTTCCATGGGCTGCACCGGCCGGATTTCATCGCTGTAAAACGGTTCCTGACCTTTCAGTATGGAACGTCCCAGCTTTCCGCGAAGATAGGTGGGGTGCAGGCGGTACACCCTGCAGATTTCCCGCACCATGCCGTCCACATACACGGGGACTTTGGGAATGAGGCCATTGCGTATGCCGCTTTTCAGAAGCAGCAGAACCTCCTGGGCACGCCCAAGTGCAAAGCTTGGAATCAGTACCTTTCTTCCGTCCTTTACCGCCTGTCCCACCAGCTCCACAAGCCGCCGCTCCTCCACCTGGCGATTGGCATGCAGCTGATCTCCGTAGGTGGACTCGGTAATAACGATATCCGGTCTCAGTTTCGGAATCCGGACGCCTTCAATGGTCTGCTGGGCAAAGGAGGCAAAGTCTCCGGAATAGAAAAGCGAGCCTTCCGGTGTCTGAAGATACAGGCAGGCCGCTCCTGCAATATGGCCTGCCGGATAAAAGGCCGCCCGGATGCCCGGTAGAATCTCACGCTCCGCCTGATAATGCAGCGGCACAATCCGGTCCATCATGGCGGACACCTCGGCCTGACCGTAAATCGGTATCTCCTCTTCCCGCATGCTCATGATCTTCAGGGAATCCAGGAGCAGCACCCGCGTCAGGTCCATGGTCATGGGCGTCATATAGATGCGCGCCTCAGGATACGCACCGGAGATGATGGGCAGTGTCCCGATGTGGTCCATATGAGCATGACTGATCAGAATCGCATCCACGCCGCCCATGTTCTGGATCATCCGAAAATCCGGAATCGGATCCCGGTCGGCTGCCTGACGCACGCCCGCGTCAAGAAGTATGCCTGCATTCCCGGTCCTCAGATATATGCAGCTGCCGCCAACTTCCATGGCACCGCCCGCAAACCCCAGTTTCATACCGCTTTCCCTCTTTATCCGCCCAGAATTGAAAACTGCGCAGAACATCGGATGCCGCTTCACAGCAGCACACTGCCCTGCACCTTATCATAGCACGAACGCCTCATGTCTGTCATGTTTTACAGGATTCCCACCGGGATATGGAAGTAGATGAAGTCTTCCTTCCCGCCGCTTTCTGAAAATTCATGACAATCCAAGCCGTTGCGTGTATAATGCCTGAAGGAATACCTGTACGGAGGCTGCCATGAACCTGTTTCTCACCAGTTCCCCCTGTCTTCCGCCGGACAGCAGCCGCCTTCCTTTCCGGCTGAACCCGGCCAACGGCTTCTGTGATCATCTCAGGCAGTGTCTTACGGCCTGTGGGCCGCTGCTGCTCATCTCCGCCGCGCCGGACAGACACCCTTTCAATGACCGTATGCTCCGGGACTTTTCCCTGGTATTGTCCGAAGAGGGCCTGTGCTCGGAAGCGGCCTGGATCCTGGACAGTCGGAATATAGTGCGGATGCATGAATATCTCGCCGCCGCGTCCCTTGTTCTTCTCTGCGGCGGGCATGTGCCCACCCAGCAGCGTTTTCTGGAGCAGGTCGGACTTCGCGCGGCACTTGCAGACTATGACGGTGTGATCATGGGCATTTCCGCCGGCTCCATGAACGCAGCTGATCTTGTGTATGCTCAGCCTGAGCTTCCCGGTGAAGCACTCTGTGATGACGCCAGCCGCTTTCTAGCCGGTCTGGCACTGACAAAGATCAGTATTCTTCCCCATCTGCAGGAGACGCGGCACATCGAACTGGACGGCCTGCGGCTGTACGAGGATGTCACCTTCCGCGACAGTTTCCATAAGCCGTTTTTTGCGTTTCCGGACGGATCCTATATCTGGCAGTGCGGCAGCCGGATCACGGCTTTTGGTGAAATGTACAGAATATACATGGGAAAGATGGATCCCATATGCAGGAATAACGAACATCTGGAACTTGGAGGCCTGAACGATGACGCTTGCGAAGAATTCTCTGGTCACCCTGACCTGTGAACGCCTTGGTGCTGACCTGGAAGGCGTATGCCGGCATGAGGGCATGGCCGTGTTTGTCCCCGGCATGCTGCCCGGTGAAACCGCGCAGGTCCGCATTGTCAAGGTTCAGCCGCGCTTCGCTTATGGGCGGATGGCTTCCCAGCCTGAGATTCCTTCTCCCCAGCGCCGGCAGCCGGACTGCCCGGCCTATCCGCGGTGCGGAGGATGCACCGGCAGGCACATGGCCTATGAAGCCACACTGGAAGCCAAGCGTCAGCATGTCGCGGACTGTTTTGCCAGGATCGCGCATTTGCCGGTGGACGTGCCTCCGGTACTCGGCATGCAGAACCCGGACCACTATCGGAATAAAACCGCCCTTCCGCTGGGCGGAACCGCAGACAGACCTCAGACAGGCTTTTTTGCCCCGCGTTCCCATGCGCTCGTGCCGGTCGACGCCTGTCCCAACGCCTTGGATCCTTCCAATGCACTCTGCCGGATTGTGCTGGAATGGATGCGTGAGCATCATGTTTCCCCCTATGTCGAAGAAAACCATTCGGGCACGCTTCGCCACATTGTAATCCGTGTCAGCACATCCGGGGAAGCCATGGTCACACTGGTTTCCCGGACTGCCAGGCTTCCCGGCACAGACGGGCTCTGGGACCGCCTGTGCCAGGCAGGCTGCGTGAGCCTTTGGCTGAACGTGAACCCGGATCGTACCAATGTTATATTCGGTAAAACCTTCCAACGGCTGAACGGCCAGGAAGTGCTCAGTGCTCAGCTCTGCGGCCTAACCTTCAGGCTGTCGCCCGCTTCCTTTTTCCAGGTGAATCCTGTCCAGACCGAACTGCTATACGGCACTGCGCTGGACTTCGCAGGACTGTCCGGAAATGAGCATGTTTTTGATCTCTACTGCGGAGCCGGAACCATTTCCCTTATGCTTGCCCGGCACTGCAGACATGTCACAGGCATCGAGATCGTTCCGGAAGCGATCGAGAACGCAAAGGAAAATGCCGTTCTCAATGATATTCATAACGCAGATTTCATTGCCGGGGCGGTGGAAAAAGAGCTTCCCCGGCTGGTCGCTGCAGGCCAGAAACCGGATGTCATTGTGGTTGACCCTCCCAGAAAAGGCCTTGATCCTTCCGTTGTCGAAGCAGTCGCACAAACCGGTGTAAACCATGTCGTATATGTTAGCTGCAATGTTTCCACTCAGGCAAGGGATGCTGCTCTTTTCCACTCGCTGGGATATGACATTTCCGCCCTGCAGAGCGTTGACATGTTCTGCTGGACAAGCGGGGTTGAAAATGTAATCCGCATGAGCAAAACTGCGGAGCTGTAAGACTGTGCCGTAATCGGCGTCGATGCCGGTGGATCCTGCAGAATGAACGATGCCGAAAAGTAGTGCTGTCTTGGGTTCCTGCTCTTTGTATTGTTCAGATCAAAGACAAAGCAGGAAACAGCAGTATTGGATTCCTGAAGCTTATTCATCTTTCAGTGCACCGGGAACAGGTAGTCAGCCTTCGGCAGATAGTATTTCATCTGCCGAAGCCCACCGTGTAAGCCAGGATTTCTCTATCTGATGGAACCATCGGGAAACCGGTTCCAAACCGACTTACTTGATCATGCAGCCGGGCAGAGGTATAGCTTGTTAGTATAAAAGGGTACACATTTTTCAGCATCCGGGATACAATACTTGAGGCCGGATTGCTCCGATTCGCTAAAAATGCGAGCCCCTTACGGGAAGCGCCTTTAGCGGTGGGTAATCCTGGCCTCTTTCAGTATAATATGCATCCGTGGCTCATGAGAGTGCTGATTCAAGGCACTCTTTTTCTTTGTCTCGACAAGGAGGATATGGCATGACTCAACAGATGCCGGTCATGTGCCGGGCCATCCGCTCGTCGTCAATGGAAGTGCTTCCCGGACTGCAATCATGCTTTCCATAAAGACATTCCTGCTGCCAGACATTTCGGTAATCTCTCCAGATTCACCGATACTGTACCGCTTTTATACCTGACACCTGTCCATGCGAAATCGTCAGGGTGACATCATCACTTTCAGTCAGGTACAGATAAATGCCGCCGTTTCCGTTATCGACTATCCTGCATGCAGCCGGGCACTGAAACGTTGCTCAGTCTGAAACGCAGCTGACAAGACCCGAATTAAGTGCTGTCGCCGCTCCAGCTTCTTTTCTGTCACTTTCCTGATCAACCTCTGCTGTACTGCCGGTCACAGCGGG
>CACYNZ010000194.1 GCA_902775835.1 uncultured Eubacteriales bacterium
CCTACAACGGTTCCATGTTTGCCAGGGAAGGACTGGGGTATCTGCTTACCTTTGACCATCTGGTGGATACATCGCCCGGTTCCGGAATCGTCTTCCGCCCGCTGTTTCCGCGGCTGGAGACAAAGCTGTATCTGATCTGGAAAAAGTATCAGACGTTTTCCCCGATTGCGGAGCGGTTTCTGGGCCAGGTGAAGGGAAGTTTCCTGCGACATGCCCCATAAAAAGACTGCGGGACTCTGTTTTCAGGCAGAGTCCCGGTTTTTTCTGCGCCGGAAGGGAAAAGCGGCAGCGCAGTCTCAGTCCAGGATCAGGGAAAGCACCCGCGCACAGGCACGGCGGACATTCTCCGAGGGGAGCGTCTTCTGATCCATGGCGCGCTCCAGCGCGCGGATGGTCCCGCGGCCGCCGGGCATGATCAGGTCCACGCCGGCCTTTATGGCGGTGCCTTCATCCGCCCGTTTTTTCCCGGTGGAAAGCCAGCCGGTCATGATAACGCCGTCAAAGCCCCACTCACCGCGCAGAATCCCGTTGCAGAGCTCGGCGTGGTTTGCGCAGTACACGCCGTTGATTTTGTTGTAGGCGGTCATGACCGTACGCGGACTGGCCGTGCGCACGACCATTTCAAACCCGCGCAGATATATTTCCCGCAGGGCGCGCTCGTCCACGTCCGAGGAAACGGAATACCGGTTTTCTTCCTGATTGTTGGCGGCAAAGTGCTTGATGGTCATATAGTTGCCGGGCGTTTCCTGGACGCCCAGGGTGACGGCGGCGGCCATGGTGCCGGAAAGCAGCGGGTCTTCGCTGTAATACTCATAGTTCCGCCCGCACAATGGATTGCGTACGATGTTCAGGGTAGGCGCCAGCCAGACTTTGACGCCGAACTCGGTCATTTCCGCGCAAATACCGGGAAGCAAACCGGAAAGCCTGAATCCTGCCGGCCAGCGGGAGGAAACATATAAATATGTGCATGAAAAAGCCGGCGGCCATGAAAGGCAGCCGGCATATTGCGCGGGAAGATCAGAACAGTCCGGCCATGGCCATGGTCAGCTGGCTCATGGCGGTGATCAGATCGCTCTGTGAAGTCTCGCTGCTCAGGGCCTGACGAACGACTTCGCAGGCGGACAGAACACGCGCATACTGTTCACCGGTGGGATCCAGCGTGCCGAGCATGGCTTCAGCCTGCACGAGCAGCTGCTGGGCATCGGCGGTAAAGGGCGAGGCGGACGTTTCGCCCTGGGACGGGGTATCCGCCTGACCGGGCATCGCGCTGGACGGCATGCCGGAGGGACCGGTGCCGCCGGGCACGTCATAGGCATACGGGGACGACGATGAGGTGTGGAGTGAACAGACGGTGCTGGTGGTGGTGGCATAGGTGCCCAGGTACTGGTTCAGCACGTCCTGATACTGCGTGCCCAGGAACTGGTGCAGGGGATGCCCGTAGGGGATGGTGATAACGCTCTGGTTGACCACATTGGGGCAGAAGAGCGAGGCCAGCATGCCCGAATCCAGGCAGACCGTCTGGGATGTATGCATCTGGCAGGAAATGGTGGGCTGGGTGCCCTGGGCCCAGTAGTCCGTGACCACGCCGTATCCCATGCTGTCCGCATAGCATGCGTCCGTGGCCAGCTGTCCGGACACGGCGCAGGTTGTGACCTTGACCAGGCCGTAGTCGCTGGCATTGCCTTCCAGGATATCCCGGTTGGGCAGGCCCTTCTGGGAATGGATCTTGCTCATGTAGCTCTGCCAGAGCGGGGCGGCGCTGCCGCTGCCCGTGGACTTGCTGGACAGGGCCTTGTAGTTGTCGTGACCGATCCAGATGGCGGAGCTGTAATAGCCGGTCATGCCGGCAAAGAACACGCCCTTCTGGTCGGAATTGGTGCCGGTCTTGCCGCCTACGGTCTGGCCGGAGATCCTGGCGGAACTGCCGGTGCCGGAGGAGACAACGGTTTTCAGCATGTCCACGATCATATAGGAGGTGGAGGCGGAGAACACGCGCCGGCGCTCCTGGTTGGCGTGCCCGTCCCAGACCACCTTGCCCTCGCTGTCGGAGATGCCGAGCACGGAGATGGGCTCCTGATACACGCCGCCGTTGGCGAGCACGCCGTAGGCGATGCTCATCTGCATGGGCGTAATGCCGCTGGAACCCAGGGCCACGCCGAAGGGCGTGGCGTCAATGTGCGCATCGTCCACGCCGAGCTTGTGCAGATAGTCCACGGAGCGGCTTACGCCGACCATGGTCATCAGGGTCTGGGCGGCACCGGTGTTGTAGCTGCGCTTCATGCTCTCACGGAGCGTGAGCGGACCTGTGTAGCTGGCGCCACCGTAGTTGCGGGGCCAGGAATCGTTTCCGTTACTGTCCTTCCAGCCGGATATGGGCAGGGGCAGGTTATACACAATGCTTGCCGGACTCGCGCCCAGATCCAGGGCCGGGGCATAGACCGCGATGGGCTTGATGGACGAGCCCACCGGCATCTTCATGTCCGTGGCGCGGTTCAGGGTTTTCCGGGCTTCCGGCGCGTCGCGGCTGCCGACAATGGCCTTGATCTCGCCGGTGCGGTAGTCCAGGATCACGGCGGCCGCCTGGGGCTGGATGATCTCGTCATAGGTGCCGTCGGAATTCTTGGACCGATAGACGCGGTCGGAAGGGTCACGCAGATCCGGATACTTGTTCCAGCCGGAAATGGTATCCTGCAGCGTGTTCTGCATCTCCGTGTCAATGGCCAGCTGTACGCGGTAGCCGCCTGTGCGCAGGCGGTTCTCCATGCTGGCACGGTTGACACTGTTGTTTTCCAGACCGTTGATCTCCAGAAGGATGTTCACCACTTCGGAGATGGCGTACTCCACATAGTGGGGATAGGGGTACATGCCGGTGCTGGCGGTGGGATCCTTTTCCAGTACCTTGGCGGTGGCGGGATCCAGGGCCTCCTGATACTGCTCATAGGTGATGTACTGGTTTTCATACATGCACCGGAGCACATAATTGGTGCGGTTGTTGGTGATGGCCGCGTAATCCACGCCTTCCTTTTCACGGGTGTAGAAATTCCGGCGCGGGTTATAGTAGTAGGGGCTGTTGGTCACGCCGGCCAGCATGGCGCATTCACGAAGCGAAAGGGCAGGGAGCTCCTTGCCGAAGTAGCCCTGGGCGGCCACCTGCACGCCGTAGTAGCTTTCGCCGAGGTATATGGTGTTGAGATAGCTTTCCAGAATCTGGTCCTTGGTATAGGTCTGCTCCAGCTGGATGGCCAGATAGGCTTCCTGGATCTTGCGCTTGTAGCTCTGCTCGGAAGAGAGCAGTGTATTCTTGATCAGCTGCTGGGTGATGGTGGAGCCGCCCTGGGTGGAGGAGGACGTGAGATTGGAAAGGAATGCGCCCACAATGCGCTTCAGGTCAATGCCGCTGTGCGTATAGAACCGGGCGTCCTCCACGGCAACGAATGCGTTCTGCAGCTGCTTGGGCATGGCGGCAATGGAGATCATGACCCGGTTTTCCGTGCCCTTGTATTCGGTGATCAGGTTTCCCTCGGCGTCATAGATGAAGGAAGTCTGAGCCTGATCATCCAGCGCGGCCAGGTCCAGTTTCGGGGCGGTGTCCACATAGCCTTTGGCAATGCCGGCAACGGCGCCCACCACGGCCAGTCCGCCCAGAAGCACGATCACAGCGGCGGCACGCACCACATTGACGGCCACGGACAGGACAAAATTGGGCTTTCCGGTCCTGGGCTTGAAAATACTGTGGGGCTGGTCCTGGGCGTCATCTATGACGGTTTCTTCCTCATCAAAATCGATGGCTTCGGCATCATCCTGAAACGGATCGTCTATGACATTTTCAGGGGGAGCCGCATAGGTATCCATATCATTTTCCGGTTCAGGCGCTACGCCCTCCCACTGGAGGGTGGGCTCTTCAGAGACCTGGGGCTCCTCACCGGTGCCTGGAAATTCCGGATTGTCCTGGGAAAACCGGGGCGATCCCCGGAAACGACGGTGCCGCTCCTGCTGGCTCATGGCATCACCTCCGAACAAGGGAGAATTATAGCAGAAAGGCAAAATGCCCTCAACCATACAACGGCTGAGGCCTGGAGTTCCTTCCCCTCATGGAAGAAAAGCGGATCATGCGGGCAGATCGGACTGGAATCCGTTCCCGGTATATCCGCGTCTTCCGCCATCTTCCTGTGGCCGCATCATCTGCCAGGCGGACTATTCATGGAAGAGATACCGCCAGGCGCTGTGAACTTCCTGTACCGGTGCCCAGGCAGTTTTCCGGGGTCCGTATGGTGTATTTCCGCCTCCGGTTCGTCCTGTGCCTCCTCCCTGCAGGAAACAGCAGACCTGCCGGCACCATGACCATGGAACATGTACGCCTGAGAAGTGGAATATCATGCAGCCGCCGGATCATGGAAGGCCCGGATGCTTTTATCGAATGTCATTGTGCGCTGCTCCGCTGAATCTTGCATGCCATGATGACACATGATATCATATTATTACACGTGTCATCTTGCTGGCGGTTTACCCATCACAATGCATGCGATGATAAGACGATATCAGTAACCTTCCCCGGGAGGACCTGCCATGAACTTCACTGATCTTCGCATTCTGAAAACACAGGAACGGCTTCAGAATGCGATGCTTGAACTGCTGCAGAGCAAGGAACTGAAAGCAATTACCGTGAAGGAAATCTGCGATAAAGCCGGCATCAGCCGGAATGCGTTTTACCAGCACTATGGCTACAAGGAAGACCTGTATGACCAGATGGTCGCCCAGGCAACGGAAAGGATCCGCGAATCACTTCATCCGGTTGTGCCTGACGCGTCCTGCGTCGGGCCTGATACGGTGACATCCTATGCAAAAAAGATTATCGCCTGTGTCGATGAGGTCAGAGATCTCATCTCGATCATGCTGAAGGGCGATAACGGGATATTCCTGCGGGACCTGACAGATCTGATTTTCAGGCAGAACATGACAAACGCGATGGCATTTTTCAATATTGAGGGTTCGGAAGAGCTCAGGCTCTTTTACGAGTATGTATCCGCCGGCATGGCGGCCTTCATCATCCGATGGAGTCTGAACCGGGAGATTCCTGAGGAGAAGGCGATAAGGATTCTGAGCGACATACTTTTGCAGGCACCATCCCGGATTCCCCCAAGCTGTGCAGGCGGCTCCGCCGTGAAAACGGATTCGAAAAGCAGCTGACGAAAGACGGACATCAGGAGGCTCACATGAAACAGTATCCTTTCCACCCGCCGGTATATTACTGCCGCAGGGCCCATACGCCATGCACAATTGACGGACGCCTTGACAAGCCCTTCTGGGCAGATATTCCCTTTACCGATCTTTTCGTGGACATCGAGGGACCGGAGAAAGGGAAGCAGCCGCGATTTCCCACCCGTGCCAAGGCGGCGTGGGATGACGAGGCGCTCTACCTGGCCGCGGAGATTACGGGCAGTGAAATATGGGCCTACGTGACCGAACGGGATGATGTTATATTCCGCGACAATGATTTTGAGGTGTTCATCGACCCGGATTCGGATACGCAGAGATACATTGAGCTTGAGATGAACGCGATGAATACAGTGTGGGATCTGCTCCTGACCAAGGCATACCGGGACGCGGGCAAGCCCATTGATTCCTTCGATATTAAGGGACTTGAGACAGCTGTATACATTGACGGAAAGCTGAATGACCCGGGTGCTGACAACCGGAAATGGAGCGTGGAGATCAAACTGCCCATGCGTTCCCTGAAAGAGGTCTCTGACCGTCTTCCAAAGCCCGGGGACTACTGGCGGCTGAATTTTTCAAGGGTACAGTGGACCTGTGAGGTCAGGGACGGAGCATACAGGAAGGTGCTCGGACCAGACGGCAGACCTCTGCCCGAGGACAACTGGGTATGGGCACCCACCGGCGTGATCGATATACACCGGCCGCAGTACTGGGGCTTTCTCTTCTTTACGGAAAACGGCGAGGAATACCCGATCCCGGAGGACGAACGGCGGCGCTTTGATCTGTACAAATTGTTTGAAGAGCAGCGTGAGTATTACCGGGAACATGGTCACTACAGCACGGATGTGGATGCACTCTGTGCTGCTGCCGGGGTCGAAACGCATCCGGTGATCGAGACCACGGCGCACTTTTTCGAGATGCGCGTAAAGCGGGCGGAGGGCAGGGGAGAGATACGCCTGTTTGCCGACGGAAGAAGTGAAATGACCTGAAAAGCGGATATGGCAGATGCATTTGTCAGCCGGATTGCAACCAGCCGGAAGCAGGGAACTTAAGCAGGACTTTCCTGCCTGGGGTACAGCTGATTTATGTGAAGCGGGAGGCCGCTGAATGAAATGCTGGAAAGTGCGCAGCCATGCGTACAGTCTGTTCGCATCTGTATGATATGCCGGCAGAGCAGCATCCGGGTGATATGACCGTGGCTGACCAGCTCCGGAGAATGACGTACAGTTCGTCAAAAGAAGAAGCGCAGTCGCTGATATTCTATGCAGTCATCGCCTCCCTGATGTTTCCGGACGGCGTGAACATAAAGCCGCGACCGCTTCGCGGCAGACCCTTGACACCGGCCTGCTCCCCTTGCTTACCCATGCCAGATGATTACTTTGACAGGGTCTCAGGGGCCCAATCGCTTTTCGGCACTTTCGGTTCTTCCATTTTGCACCGGATTAATCGACCTTTTCTACAAGTTATTCATGAGGAGCCCAATTACCACAAAGCACCCTGCCGTTATGACAGGGTGCTTTAGAGTTGTTTTCGATATTTCTCAGTACGTAACTGAAAAACGTTTTGTTCTCAATTCTCGAGTATTGCCAGTTGCCGTTGAGCTTCTTCGCTGCCCAACGCGGCTGCGAGCCTGTACAGCTCCATTGCCCTGTCCGTGGATTGCTCCACACCAAGTCCTTCAAGATACAGGTATCCCAGGCATTCCAGACCGTCCGGATCGTTCTGATCCGCCGAGAGCTGATAGTATTCCACTGCCTTTGTATAGGAAAGATCCACGCCGAGGCCAAACTGATACAGCTGTCCCATGCCCCATTGTCCTACTGAATTTCCCTGGTTCGCGGACAACTGGAAGTATTCCAGTGCTTTTTCATAGGAAAGGTCTACACCATCGCCAAATTCATACAGCAGGCCAAGATACGCCTGTGCAAGCGCATCTCCCTGATCTGCGGCCAGCTGATAGAGCTCCGCGGCTTTCACATAGGACTGTTCCACGCCATCCCCATACTCATACAGCGTGAAACAGTCC
>CACYNZ010000195.1 GCA_902775835.1 uncultured Eubacteriales bacterium
CTTCAGGTGCATGACGAACTGATACTGGAATGCCCTGAGGATGAAGTGGACAGGGCATCCAGACTTCTGCAGGAATGCATGGAGCAGGTGTGCACACTGCAAGTTCCGCTGGTGGCGGAAGTGCATACCGGAAAGACCTGGGCACAGGCAAAATAAAGGAATTGGGAAAAGGAGAGGAAACCATGCTGGAATTCAAGTTTGACACTCAGCTGCTCATCGACAGACATAACCTGGACGAGGACGCCATTTTCGACTACATCACCGCCAATCTGAAGGGCGACAGCCTTCTGGCCGTGGGTGACGAGGACCTGATCAAGATCCATTTCCATACCAATGAGCCCTGGCAACTGCTGGAGTATGCAGCCACTCTGGGCGAAATCTACGACGTGGTCGTGGAAAACATGGAGCGGCAGGAGCAGGGCCTGCAGGGGTAAAATGCCCGGACATGAAAAACTGCCTTTCCGCATGCACGCGGGAAGGCAGTTTTCTGTGCCGGCGCTTATTCGGCGCACAGGCGCATCAGGGCATCGGCATAGATCTTTGCCGCGAGGATCATTTTGTTCAGGTTCACATATTCATTGGCCTGGTGCGCAAGGTCCGGGTCATCCGGGAAATAGGCGCCGAAGGCAACGCCCTGCTTGAGCACCTTGGCATAGGTGCCGCCGCCGGTGTATTCGGGAACGGCGGGCAGGCCCGTATTGTCATGGTACGCACCGAGCAGGCAGGTGACCAGCTCGCTGTCGGCAGGAACATGATGCGGCGCGGTTTTCTTGAGATGCTCAATGGTGAAGCCGGAAAGCTTTTCCCTCAGCGTCTTTTCCATCTGATCCAGGTCAGCGGTAATGGGCACACGGTTGTCCAGCGTGGCGTAGACGCGTCCGTTTTCCAGATGCAGAATGCCCATGTTGCAGGTGAGGGCACCGGAAACCTCGTCGGAATAGGCAATGCCCAGGGACGCGCCATTGCTCTCCATGCCGTAGAAATCGGCGAGAGCGGCCAGCGGGCCCTGCACGCCGAGACGGCGGAGAAGCACGAGCATCATGCCGATGGCATTGCGGCGGCCGGCGGGATAGGCGGAATGTCCGGGAATGCCGGTGGCAGTGATCCGGACGCCCTTGTCTGTGAGCTCTGCCTTATAGTCCATGCCGGTCTCCTGACTGAACGCGCGGACACCGTCCACGGTTTCCGCACCGCCGCTTACCACGCATACGGATTCCCCGGGAATGACGTTCATGCGCTCGCCGGTGTACATTTCCAGCACCTGCAGCCCTTCCGGACTCAGCGGGGCGCTCATGCCCAGGCTCAGCATGGCCTTTTCCGTATTGATCAGCGGGAAGGAGGCATCCGGAGAGAAGCCGGTTTCAGGCATCTCCGTATGTGCGCAGTAATAGGCCATGTCATCCCAGCCGCTTTCCTCGTCGCAGCCCAGGATCAGACGGATGGACCGCTTCAGGGGCACGCCGGCCTCGCGGATGGCGCGCATGGCATACATGGCGGCAATGGCGGGACCTTTGTCATCGCCGGTGCCGCGGCCGTAAACCAGATCATCCTTGCGCACGGCCTCAAAGGGCGGGGTATCCCAGCCGTCCCCGGCAGGCACCACGTCCAGGTGTGCGAGCACGGCAATGGCTTCCGGCGCGTCGCCCAGGGTGGCATCCGCGGCATAGCCGTCAAAATCCCTGGTGACGAAGCCGAACCTACGGCAGTCTTCCATGGCCATATCCAGCATGCGCCGGACTTCGGCACCGAAGGGTGCGTTGGGCAGGGGCGCCGCCTTCAGACTGGGCACTTCCACATAGCGCATAAGCGTCTGGGCATAGTCTTCCTTCCAGGCGTCAAGCAGAGCAAAAACCTTGGATTTCATGAAGCTTTCCTCCTTGCAGATCAGGCATTCCGGGGATCATTGGACCGGCGCTTCGGTGCGTCCGGGTCAATGTATTCAATCTCGAGACGTTCGAAGTCCACGGATTCAAGGAAGGCGTCGGGCAGAAAACGCGTCTGGCCGAAATCGTCCCATTCCTTCTGGTTCTTGTCCAGCCAGAGGGGACGGGAGAGATCCAGCTTCGTCAGCGCCTGGCTGAGCGCGTCCTGCGGGTCGTGCCGGGTACAGGGGACCACGATCTGACGGTCCATTTTGTGGTGACGTATGGTGCGAACCCAGAGGGCCTGTGCCATGAACATTCCTCCAATCCAGTGCATCCAGGCCATTATGTCACGATCATGGGCCGGTGGCAAGAGGAATTCCAGAATCCTGTCCGCAGGAAGTGGGCGTCCGGGCCAGTTTGTGGTATACTGAGACATCGAAATGAAAATGGAGGCGATTCCCATGAAATACGGACATTTTGATGACGCACGGCGTGAATATGTCATTGAAACGCCACGTACGCCCTACCCATGGATCAATTATCTGGGCAGCGAAAAGTTTTTCGGCCTGATCAGCAATACATCCGGCGGATACTGTTTCTACCGCGATGCGCGTCTGCGCCGTATCACCCGCTACCGCTACAACAACATGCCCGTGGACAACGGCGGCCGCTATTTCTATGTCAAGGACGGCGACGTGGTCTGGAATCCCGGCTGGAAGCCCGTGAAGACGGAGCTGGACCGGTATGAGTGCCGGCACGGCATGGGATATACCGTGATCCGCGGCGAAAAGAACGGCATTGCCTGCACGCAGCGCTCGTTTGTGCCGCTGGGCATCAATGCGGAAGTGCATCAGGTGACCCTGGAAAACCTCGGCACGGAGCCCCGGCAGGTGTCCCTGACCAGCTTTGTGGAGTTCTGCCTGTGGAACGCGCAGGATGATATGCTGAACTTCCAGCGCAACTTCTCCACCGGTGAAGTGGAAGTGGAGAACGGTGTCATCTATCACAAGACCGAGTACCGTGAACGCCGGAACCACTATGCGTTCCTGGGCGTGAACCGGCCGGTGGACGGGTTCGAGACGGACATGGATTCCTTCCTCGGCCTGTACAACGGGTTTGACGAACCCCGGGCCGTGTTTGAGGACCGGACGCTGAATTCCATTGCCTCCGGATGGCAGCCTGTGGGCGTGCAGCAGTTCCATGTGACGCTGAATCCCGGAAAGCCTGAAGTCTTCAACTTCGTGCTGGGCTATGTGGAGCTCCCGGAAGCGGAGAAGTTCGCAGCCCCCGGCGTGATCAACAAAAAGCCCGCCAGGGCTCTCCTGGACCGTCTCACCACGGACGCGCAGGTGGAGGAAGCCTTCCAGGCCCTGAAGCGGCACTGGGACAACCTGCTCAGCGCCTATACCCTGACCACCGGGGATGAAAAGCTTTCACGCATGGTCAATATCTGGAATCCCTACCAGTGCATGGTTACCTTCAACATGAGCCGCTCGGCTTCCATGTTCGAGTCCGGCATCGGCCGCGGCATGGGCTTCCGCGACTCTTCCCAGGACCTGCTGGGCTTTGTGCATCAGATCCCTGAAAGGGCACGTGAGCGTATCCTGGACATCGCTGCCACCCAGTTCCGCGACGGCGGCTGCTACCATCAGTATCAGCCCCTGACCAAGAAGGGCAACAATGACATCGGCGGCGGCTTCAATGATGACCCGCTGTGGCTGATTGCCGGTACGGCAGCCTATATCAAGGAAACCGGGGACGAGGGCATCCTGCAGGAAGCCACGCCCTATGACTGCAATCCCGAGGACTGCGGAACCCTGCTGGAGCACCTGGAAGTGAGCTTCGGCCACGTGGTGAACAACCGCGGACCGCACGGACTCCCGCTCATCGGCCGGGCTGACTGGAATGACTGCCTGAACCTCAACTGCTTCTCCGAGGTTCCGGACGAGAGCTTCCAGACCTTCTCGAATCCCGACGCGCCGGATGACCGGGTAGCCGAGTCTGTGCTCATCGCCGGCATGTTCGTGTCCATCGGACCGGAACTGGTGGCCATGGAACGCCGTCTGGGCCGCGAGGACAAGGCCCGGGAGCAGGAAGCGGCCATTGCGGAAATGCGCGAGGCTGTGCTGCGTGACGGCTGGGACGGCGAATGGTTTGTGCGCGCCTATGACGCCATGGGCCACAAGGTCGGCAGCCACGAGTGCGAAGACGGCAAGATCTTCATTGAATCCCAGGGTTACTGCGTCATGGCCGGCATCGGCCTGGAAGACGGCAGGGCGGAAAAGGCACTGGAGAGCGTGCACAAATACCTGGAGACGGAGCACGGCATCGTGCTGCTGCAGCCGGCCTACAAGACCTATCACAAAGAGCTTGGCGAAGTCAGCAGCTATCCGCCGGGATACAAGGAAAATGCCGGCATTTTCTGCCACAACAATCCCTGGATCATTGCGGCGGAAACCGTGGTCGGACACGGCGACCGGGCATTTGATCTCTATTCCAGGATCGCGCCTGCCTACCGCGAGGAGATTTCCGACAAGCACCGCATGGAGCCGTATGTATACAGCCAGATGATCGCCGGTAAGGATGCTCCGAACTTCGGGCAGGCCAAGAACAGCTGGCTTACCGGCACGGCGGCATGGAACTTCTATGTCATTTCCCAGTATATTCTGGGTATCAAGCCGGACTGGGACGGACTGAAAGTGGATCCCTGCATTCCTTCCACCTGGGACGGATACTGCGTCAAGCGCCGCTTCCGCGGAGCCGAGTATGCCATTGAATTCCGGAATCCGGATCATGTCTGCCGCGGCGTCCGTGAGGTGACCGTGGACGGCAGAAAGATCGAAGGCAATGTGCTGCCCGCGTTCGGCGACGGAAAGTGCCATGAGGTTGTCGTGGTGCTCGGGTGAGCGTAGGGTGCTTCTGATTTCATATCTGTGATTCGGGTCTCGCAGCTGTGACTGCGGGACCTTTTTTCCGTCCGGATGCTTCCTGGAGTACGATTTGTAAAAAATGTCCACATTTATCCCGGATTGATGCAGGAATTTCGCTCTTCATCGAGAATATTGACAGTGCAACAAAGCCCAAAGGACCGACCAATGGAAAGAAGGTGCTTCCGATGGCTCAACACCATTTGCGGGGGCAGCAATTTCTGACAGCTGCCTCTGCATGATCGTTTTCATGCCGAAAGGAGCTTGAGCTATGAATTTGAGTATTACGACCCGCAATATGTCCTTAACCCCTGGTATAGAACAGCGTATCGAACGCAAGACAAAGAAAATGGAACGGTATCTGCTCAATGAAACGGAAATGCAGATCAAGATGCGGAAAGACAAGGGCGACCTGAGGGTCGTGGAAATCACCGTTCCGATGGGAAACAACGTAATCCTCCGCTCCGAAGCTTCTGCTCAGGGCAATCTGTTCGCAGCCATAGACGAAGCGCTGACCAAGATGGAACGCCAGATTCACCGTCATCGTTCCAAGCTGGGCAAGCGGCTTCGTGAAGATGCCTTTGCCAGTGAGCCGATCTATATTGAGGAAGATGAGCCGGAAGAGGGCATACCGCAGGTGGTGCGTCGCAAGACCTTCCCTGTGCGGCCGATGTCTGTGGAGGATGCAGCCATTCAGATGGAGCTGCTCGGACATGCGTTCTTCGTCTTTGTGAATGTCGATACGGGTGTCACCAATGTGCTTTATACACGTAAGGATGGGAGTCTTGGATTGCTCGAGCCCGAGGCATAAGGTAATCAGGCAGCCCGGAGGAGGATTTTGTCAGAGAAGTTCCGGAGACATGCCTGACCACAGCTGTTAGAACTGAATAAAGGAATTCCGCGTCCGGACGCCGAAAAAGCGTATCCGGACGCTTTTTGCTGGGCTTTTTCCTTAAGGCGCATGACAGAACATGGTTTTTTGCTTTCGCGGGATGTATAATACAGCCAGAAAATGAAGGGGTGAACGACATGCAGCTGAGAATTCTGGGCATGAACGGCGGGTTTCCGGAACCCGGCGGAGCCACTAGCGGCTATCTTCTGACAGACGGGGATACTTCCCTGATCCTGGACCTGGGCAGCGGCACGCTGGCCGAGCTGACCCGGTATATGGCGCCGGAGGATGTGACGGGCGTGGTTCTGTCCCACTGGCACGCGGATCATACCGCGGATGTGGCCATTCTCGGCTACCGGCTGCAGGCCATGGGCAGAAAGCTGCCCCTATGGGGGCCTGTGGATGAAAAGTCGTCCACAAGTCTGGACGCGGCGTCAAACCCCTGGTTCGACGTGACGCGCGTTGCGCCTGGCGAACGCTTCCAGGTTGGCAGCATGGAAGTGGAAGTATTCGCGGCCAGGCATCCGGTTCCGTCCGTGATGTACCGGATTACCTGCGGGGATAAGGTTTTCTGCTTTACCGGGGATACCAATACCCAGCCCGGACTGGCAGAATATGCCCGGGGAGCGGACCTTCTGCTTGCGGATTCGGCCTTTGACAGCAGGTCCTGGAGTGAGGCAAAACCGCACCTTTCCTCGGCACACTGCGCCCGGATCGCCCGGGAAGCCGGCGTCCGGAAGCTGATCCTCACGCACATCAATGTGACGGTGGACCATGCGTCCATTCTCAGGGAAGCACGGGAAATCTATCCGGCTGCCATGCTTGCGGAAAAGGGCATGTGCGTGGATTTCTGACGGAGGGATCGTTTTGGAGAGAAAAGCACTGGAGAAAATGATCAGTGCAGGAAAGATCCAGGGAGTGTATCTCTTTGAAGGCCCGGATGAGAACCTGAAAAAGGACATGCTCCAGAAAATGACGGCCGCACTGTTCCAGGACGGCATGGCGGACTTCAACAGCGCCGTGCTGGAGGGGAGCTCGCCGGAGGAGATCATGATGGCCTGCGATACGCTGCCCATGATCTCGGAAAAGCGCCTGGTGACGGTGATGGATGATCCGTCCCTGGTGGGCGGGCGGGAAGTGTCCAAGGAACTGCTCAGCTATATCCGGCAGATCCCGGATACCTGCGTTCTGGTCTTCTACTGCCATGGCAAGGTGGACAACCGCCGGCAGATGGTGAAGGCGATCAGCCAGTGCGGGCAGATGGTATCCTTCAGGGCCATGGAAGGCCGCGAGCTGACGGACTGGATCTGTGACAGCTTCCGGGAACTGGGCTATGCCTGCAGCGGGGACGCAGCGGAAGCGCTTGTGTTCACCTCGGGCTCGGATTCCATGCTGCTCAAGCAGGAGATTGCCAAG
>CACYNZ010000196.1 GCA_902775835.1 uncultured Eubacteriales bacterium
TGAATCAGTATATCCGTGAAGCGGGAAGCACGCCGGTGATCTATGCCTGCTGGGCAAGGAAGCACGAAAAGGAAGCTCAGGACCAGATGAACGAGGTCCATCGGCGCGTGGCTCAGGAGATCGATGCCCTGATTGCTCCGGTGGGCGAAAATTGGTGGAACTACCAGGAAAGCCGGCCTGAAATCGAAATGTATGCTGAAGACGGTGCCCATGCATCCGTTCATGGTTCGGAATTTGCCGCGTCCCTGATCTGGGACACCATCCGCGCGGACATTGAAAAGGCCTGAAATGGAGCTGTCCCGATCCTGATTTCATGCTTTCCCTGGTATGGAAACTTTTCTTCTCTCCATGCGTCAGATATGACGATGGAGAAGGATATTTTGGACTTTTCCTTCTCCATGGACTGCCCCAAAGGGCAGATCCCGAATTTATACGTGAGAAGGAGGAAAACCATGAACGCACACATTGTACTCAGACGACGTCTCCTGCCTGCATGGATTCTGGCGGTCATGCTGCTGCATCTTTTCCCTGTGGCCGGATATGCGCAGGAAACGGAAGCATGGCGGGATCCGGCCATGCCTGTCATTGGAAGCCATGAGGAATGGTCAGATATTCCTCAGCATGCCGGTGTTGCGGAAGATCTGCTCTGGGAAGTGGAAGATCCTGCACAGGAGACAGCCCTGGGGGAAGCAGGAAGGATTCTGGAGATCTGTCCGGGCAATCCGGAAAATGGACTGACGATCCACAGACAGATCCGGACGGATACAGCACCTGAAGAGGCAGAGAGGGACCTGGAGATGGAAATCGCCAGGAAGGCCGAAGAAATGAAAGCAGCAGGAACTGAACTGCAGACGGCTTCCAAAGTCCTGGAAATTCCGGAACCGGTCAAGACTGCGTCTGTCCGGATGATGAAAGCCGAAAGCGGATCGAAGGCGGATGTGATCGGCGGCGAAGAAGCAGCCCTGTCCATCCGTAACGGAGAGATCAAGGGACTGAAAACGGACCTGAACGCTCCGGAGGATGTGAAAAAATGTCTGGAGACCGATATCCCGGAAAAGTCCGCAGGTGGTAAATCTCTGAGTCCTGAAACAGCTGGAAAGCATGTGGAAGCCGATTCGGTCAATGACAAGCTTCTGCAGGCGGAAAACGAAGCAATGCACACAGAAGAATAAGAAAACAGTTATGAAAGAACAGGAGGCAGTGCCCGCGGGCACTGCCTCATCTGCGTAATGGACGATCTGAGATGACTGCTTATGGTGAAACCGGTTACAGAATTCCTATCCGGACATAAACGGCTTTTTATCCGGGCATATGCTCGGCTTTGGGACCGGTTCTTTCCCGGATATGGTTCTTGACCATTTCTACATCTGCATGGGGAACATACACGGTATAGGTGGTGATGCCCTCACGGATGGTGAATTCATCGCCTTTGACGGTCATCCAGCGGATGTTTTTGAAGATGATGACGGCGTCGCCGCCCTTGCTTGCATGCTTATGCCGAAGGCAGGTTTCATCCATTTCATAGGAACGTTCATTATTGTCCAGCGTGAGGAATTCGAGGAGAAATGGAAGGCCGACCTCTATGACAAGAATGATGGGTACGTAGATATACCAGCCCTGGCCATGGAGTGCGATGAGCATGATCAGAAGAACAACAGCCGAGATCCCGAAGGAGACAAACAGCATGAGATAAAGATGATCTTTGGACTGCTCCCTCGAGAGATGATACTTCCAGCGGTATACACCGTTTTCATAAGTAACCCGGTCCGGATACGTCATATTCCGTCCTCCTTCTGTCCGCACCGCCTGTGCCGGACAATCGATCAGGCACGGGGGCAGTGCTCATACAGGAAATTCAGTACAAAGTCATAATCATCGCAGGAAACATAGACAAGCTGATCTCCAAGCGCAGACCGAAGGCTTATGGCATCCTCGGAGCGATGAGTGTCAATCGAGATGATATGGGACAGCAGGACTGTGCTGCGGCCTTTTCTTGATCCGATATGTGCGGTTCTGCCTTTTTCCAGGAGTGCGTTCACGTCTGTGCTCTCCGTGTCCGCCGCTGGTACAGGCGCGAAGCGTTTCTGTCCCGGGGACGTGGAAAGCACGGCTATGGCGTCCACGGTCATTTCATAAAACAGATAGGTCTTTCCGTGATTCGCCCTGGACCAGAACAGGTAGGCAAGACACCACGTTAGAAGCATGCAGGCGGACGTGCCAAAGCCAAAAAGGAGCATGGCAGACTGTGCACTGCCGCCGCCCATGGAGCCTGCGAGCAGGGAAAGAACAATGATTCCGATGCTTACGCACCCGAGGATTTTCAGCACCCTGAAAAACATAAGACGGTTCTTCTGCATGTCCATCCCATAGATCCAGCGGTACACGCCGTCTTCATACAGTGTGACACGCCCGGTGACTTCTGTGCGCTCCATCCTGATTCCTCCAGGTTTTTGTCTGACAGGACACTCCTCAATGCAAAGGGACCTTCCTGTCATATCATAAGACGTTCGGAGCCGGACATGGTTCCCGGCTATTGAACGAAAAAACCCGCTGCTGAACATGATATCGTTTCTTCTTACCGGAAAAGTATATCACAGGAAGCAGGCCAATCAATGGATAACCGGGAAAAGTGAATGATTTCCTGACAAGACGAAGATCAGAGACATGTGTGCATCCGTTTCTGCGGTCCTGTTTTCGGAAAAAGCCAGGGATGAATTGACAGATCAGGCCTCAGACGGTATAAAAACAGGGAAGAGAAAAATAAGGAGGCGAACATCCTTGTACAGATGTCCCGGATGCGGGTCCCTGATGACTTTTGACATTTCCTCGCAGCAGCTGAAATGCGGTCAGTGCAGCCGGACCATGTCCATTGAGGAAGCGGACCGAGCGGAAGTACTCTCTTCCGGAAGTTCGTTTTCCATGGATCTTCTGACATGCCCGTCCTGCGGTGCGCAGATCCGTGCCATGAATACGGCAGCGGCATCCTTCTGCAGCTACTGCGGTGCTTCCGTAATGCTAGACCGGAAGGATTCGGCCATGGAAGCACCGGAAACCATTGCCCCGTTCCAAATTACCCGGGAGCAGTGCTTTGAACAGTACCGTTCCATGCTCCGGAAAAATCCTTTTGCGCCGCGGTGGCTGAAAAAAGACGTCACGGCGGAAAGCTTCCGCGGAATCTATGTGCCTCAGTACGAGTACTCGGCTTCTGTGACCGGCGAGACCATGCTTGAAGGACATGAGACCAAGGGCGACGATACCTACTACTATCATACCAACGTGACGCTGAATCACGCGTACGATCATATCCTGCATGATGCTTCCAGGGAAATGCCGGACCAGCTGTCGGAAAAGATCGCTTCCGTGGAGCCCGATGCGTTCCGGAAGTTTTCTCCGGCCTACATCAGCGGGTTCTATGCGGACATGCCGGATACAAAGCCGGAGGAATACATGGGCTTCGCCAAGTCGGAAGCCGTGAGCAACGGTCTGCGGGAAGTCATTGAGGATCTTAATGACGGATGCACCTACTCCACAGCGGAAGCGGAGAAGAAACTGGTGGAGCTGGCGAAAGCACGCTATACGGGCATGACCTGGGTGCCCACCTGGTTCATGTCCATCCGCAGCGGAAAGCGGGTTCTGTACGCGATTCAGAACGGTGTCAGCGGACACATGGCCGCGGATATCCCGATGGACATTCCGCGCTTTGGCCTCGGCGTGCTGATTCTGGCCGTACCGCTGTTCTTCCTGTTCAATGCGGTCCTGACGCTGCGGCCGGAAATGGTGATGGTCTTTGCCATGCTTCTGGCCCTGGTGGCCCAGGTGATCATCTACCAGCGGGAGCGCGCGATCCGCGTGAAGGAAATCCGGTCCAGTCCGGATGCCAAGCCTATGGACGTGAAAGCGTTCCTGAAAGCTCAGAAATCCCTGGACGGACGCGGAAACGGAACCACGGCACTGATCCTGAGAATCCTGGGCATGATATTCTTCGTTGCCGGCATGGTGGCAGTGCCCTTTGTCCTGTCCCGGATCGATCAGGTGGGCGTATTTGTGTTCATCTCCCTGGTCCTGACCGCGCTCATGGGGCTCATGCTGTACCTTGGGTTCAGGACCGGCGTAAAACCGCCGAACGGGAGTCTTGCCGCCTTTGCGGTGATGCTCGCGGGCTTTGGAATCCTTGCCACCAATGTGTTCCACAGCCAGGATATGCCTGTTTATATAGCAGGATTTCTCTGTCTGGCCTGCGTGGTCTGGGAGAGCGTGGATCTGCTGCTCATGCACAACCGGGAGTGCTCCAACGCGCTTCCGCAGTTTGAGAGCCATCAGGGAGGTGAAAAGCATGCGTAAGATTCTGAGTATGCTTTTATGCCTTGTGCTGGTGCTTTCCTGTGCATCCGGCCTGTCTGAGGGCGTGTACGAGGCAGTCCTGGATGACAGGGCCGGACTTCTCAGTGCGGAGGAAGCGGAAAAAGTGGCAGCGGCCATGGAGCCGATCACAGAGTTCGGGCATGCGGGCTTTCTGACCTATGACGGGTCCGACAGCACGGATGTGCTCAGAAAGGCCAGGAAATGGGGCGACAGCCGTTTCGGTGCGTCCACGCCCTATACCGTGTTCATCATTGACATGGTCACAAGGCGAGTGGGTATCTATTCCAGCCGCAGCCTGTACAGGCTGCTGTCGACCAGCCGTGCGCATTCCATTACGGACAACGTCTACTCCTATGCATCCCGTGGCGAATACGGTACCTGCGCCGAGGAAGCGTTCCATGAAATGGCTCAGGTGCTGCGGGGCGAAAAGATCGCTGAGCCCATGAAAGTGACCAGCAATATCCTTCTTGCCCTGATCTGTGCCATGCTGCTGACCTACCTCGGCGCCAGCGCATGGATGAAGCAGGACCAGAACAGGCGGCTGCCGCCGGTGGTGCGCAATTCCCTCCTTGGTGCGGCTGCCACCATCGTCACGGCCCACACCGTTTCCCGCATCGTGCACAATTCGTCCTCGTCCGGTTCCGGCGGGGGAAGCAGCGGCGGCGGTGGCGGAGGTGGAGGAGGTGGCGGCAGCCACGGTTTCTGATCTCCCATCCAACGTCTCTTCACAGGCAGGATCTGCATGCACAGTTCCTGCCTGTTTTCATGAAATCTGTCAGATGATCCCGAAACGGATACAGGAAAACTGCCGCGATATGACGAACATGGATGGAGAGGCATATATCGGCTCTGCGCAGCCAGCGTATTCAATAACAGGGAGGGATTTGCGATGCGGATGCTAGTAACGGGCCCCAGGGGATTTGTGGGAGCCCGGATCATGGAAAGATATCCGGATGCGGTGTCGGCGCCGTCTCTGCGCGGCCTGGACGCGGATGCGGTGCGGCGTCTGGTGGATACGGCGGAGCCCGATATCATCATTCATACTGCCGCCATGTCAGACATCGGGCAGTGCGAAAAACATCCTGAGGAATCGTGGCGTGCCAACGTAGAGCTCCCGCTTATGCTGGCTTCCACCGGCGTGCACTGTGTCATGTTTTCCAGTGATCAGGTATACAGTGCCTGTCCCGGAACGGGCCCCTATACGGAAGAGGAGACCTGTCCCGGAAATCTCTATGCCCGGGAAAAGCTTGAAATGGAGCAACGGGTTCTGGACCGTTTTCCGGATGCCGTGATGCTTCGGGCCACCTGGATGTATGACATGCCCATATACGGCCTGCAGAACCGGGACAATTTTCTGATGCAGATGCTGAAAAGGGAACGTATGACTTTTTCCTTTGCCCAGCACCGTGCCGTGACGTATGTGCGTGAGGTGGCGGACCAGATCCTTTATGCCGCACAGTGCCCGGGCGGGGTTTACAACTTTGGAAGTGAAAACCCGCTGTGCATGCTGGAGACGGCAGAGTGTCTCCGGAAGGCGCTGAACCGGTCGGTGCAGTTTGAGGATGCGGGCCCGCGGCATGCCCTCTGGATGGACTGCTCAAAGGCGGAAAATGCCGGCATACATTTTTCCGACACCACAGAGGGATTCCTGAAATGCCTGAGGGATTACGGACTTATGGAATGAAATGCGCCATACAGTTATTCCACGGGCCGGGATTCGCGATGCGGGTTATGATCTGCAGATACGTTCGGGCCGAAGATTTGCAATCCGGGGAAAAAACGCGTATAATTCTGACATAAGTCAGAAACAATATATGTTTCAGGAGGTATTGATTATGCGGAATCAGGATATGAACCGTCGTACATTCTTGAAAAATCTCGGAATCGGTGCAGCCGGACTGGCTGTGGCAGGCGCGATGCCTGTAGTGCCCGCCCTGGCTGACGGCGAGCAGATTCCGGATTATCCCTGGACCTGGCATCCCATCGACAAGCAGAAGGCACTGGAGTACACCTACAAGCGCTGGTTTGAGGTCGGCGGCTGCGGTGCAGGCGCTGTAGCCGGCATTATGGAACTCCTGGCCGAGGAATACGGATATCCCTACAATATCATCCCCGCCAAGATCATGGCGCTCGGTGCCGGCGGATACGGCTGCCAGACGCTGTGCGGTGCCCTGGGCGGCGCCTGCGTGATGATCGGCTTCTTCTGCGAACCTGCCGTGGCCGGTGAAATCCGCAACAAGCTGTTTGACTGGTACCGGAAAGAACCTTTCCCCAGCTATCAGCCGGAATATGAAGCTGTCACCACCGTGGCCGATGACATTACCTGCAACGCATCCGTGAACAAGTTCATGAAGGCCAACAATCTGGAAATGGGCGACGCGGCCCGCAAGGCACGCTGCGCAGCGCTGACCGGTGAAGTGGTCTGCAAGGTCATTGAACTGCTGAACGTGCAGTACGGCTACGAGGAAGCTGCACCCGTGGAAGAAGCAGCTCCCGTGGAACTGGCGGCGAATGAGTACATCGGCACCAGCGAGACCGAGCGCGGCGAAGTCAAGGTCAAGGTCACCATGGACGGCGACAGGATTGCCAACATTGAAGTGCTGAGCAGCAGCGAGACCCCCGGCATCTGCGATCCGGCCATGGAAAGCATTCCGAAGGCCATTATTGATGCCCAGTCCGCCGATGTGGACGCGGTCACCAATGCCACTCAGACGTCCAATGCCATCATGGAA